>DATIGB010000259.1:0-3132 GCA_035454985.1 Candidatus Nitrosotenuis sp. | reverse complement strand
CTGCTTGACAAACTGACTGCAAAAAAACACAAGACGATGGTGTTTTCCAACTCGCACCTCAACTCTGAACTGATAGCGATGCAGGCAAGAAAAAAGAAAATCGACATCAAGGTGCACCGCGCAGGGCTGATGGCAAACTATAGGAATTTTGTCGAAAAGGCATTCAAGGAGGACAGGCTGTCCGCAATATCGTGCACCCCAACACTTGAGCTCGGCATAGATGTCGGAAACGTTGACGGCGTAATATCCTCAACCATCCCAATCAACCGGCTTCTCCAGAGAATAGGGCGCGCCGCAAGAAAGGGTCAGCGGGGATTTGCGTTTTTGGCACTGGGCAACGATCCAATCTCGCAGTACTACAAGAATCATCCTGACAATTATTTTGAGGACACGGAAAAAACATACATCGACCCAAAGAACCCGTTTGTCGAGGAGTTCCACGTTCTGGCAATGGCGTGCGACAAGCCAATTGCGATGCACGAGATGAGGGAGCATTCAGATGCGATAAAGAGGCACGTGGAATCCGGAAACCTGATTCTTCAGGAAAACAGGTACGTCCCAAACTATTCCGCGATAAAGGATATGCAAAACGAGTACAGCATCAGGGGAATTGGAAAGTCAGTTGACATTTTCCTAAACGAGAAAAAAGTCGGCGACAGGGTCCTTCCGATGGCACTTGAGGAGCTGCACGAGTCTGCAATCTACTTTCTTGCCGGAGTTCGCTACAAGGTAAAAGAGTTTGACTATCCTCAAAAACAGTTTGCAAAGCTAGTCACCATCCCAAGGAACTATCCGTACTATACCCGGGCCCTTACAGAAGAGTGGCCAACAATTGAGACAGTCTACGAGAAAAGGAGGGCCTTTGGGGTAGAGGTTTGCTTTTGCAAGCTGCACATACAAAAGCGAGTCTACGGCTATGTCAACATCGAGATTGGCCAAGAGGTGACCCAGGGGCAGAAGATAATGCTTGAGCGCCCGCTAGAGTATGACTTTGTGACAAAGGGATTGGTAATACACGCGCCAAGGCCGACAGACGAGATGAAAAAGGCAGAAAACGCAGAATATGCAGAGGCAAGCGGATACCATGCCACAGAACACATCATAATTGAGGGGAGCAACATGGTGACAGGCGGCGTGTCGCAGGACTTGGGAGGGATATCGCTTGGGACGTCGGGCCTGATTTTCATTTATGACGGGGCAATTGGCGGAAGCGGTGCAAGCAAGGCGCTGTACGACAGACTTGAAAAGGCGTTTGAGCGGAGCCTCCACATAGTAAAGGAATGCCCATGCACAAGCGAGGATGGGTGCCCGCGGTGCACATTCTCATACAGGTGCGGAAACAACAACGAGTTCTTGCACAAAAAGGCCTCAAACGAGATACTGCAAAAAATAAACGACGGTGAAATAACAGACATCATCGAGCCCACAGAGGGCGACCGCCCGCTGGTCTAAAGCCAAAGTGCCCATTTTGTGGATATTTCAGGCCCTGGATCATCGAGGGCTAATTTGAGGTTGGATTTTTGAATTTGGAAGAAAACTTATCGGAATTTTGATCTGATTTTGATAATCACAACAGCTGGGGCTACAAAATACATTCCTACATTAAGCAGTATTATGCCAATCCCATAGCCTAGCATTTCTTGCTCTGAATCCACATGAACGTAGTTGAGTATTGACAGAGTTGAGAGCATCGGTGTGATTGTAAATTGGACGGCTTGTTTTACTGCAGGGTTTTGTCTTTCCCAATCTGCTACGGTCGGGCTAAATGCATAGTAGAACTCGTTAAAGCCAGCCATGAATGCGGTTCCAGAGCCAGTACTAAACAGAACGTTATCCCTCACCTCTCTGAGCAATTGCACCTGTGGTGCAAGTTCAGAGCCAAATGCCGCAGTGGCTATGAGACACCCACCTTTCTTTTGCTCAACAGGGGTTTCTTTTGCAGTGACGACTTCTTGATACCTTGCTCTCACCGGCAGATCAACGGAAAACACAGTTCCGTCTTTGATTACTGAAGCAAATAATTGCTCATTTGCGTCGATTTGCATGACAAATGGATTTGCCGGTATGTCATACCCTGCAACCAAGGTATTGGTTTTGGTATCGATGAATTCCACCTTATTCAAAATTGCTTGTCCTGTGAATGGGCTGGTAGGAAGATACGTTACATGAAGCAGTCCTGCTTTTTTGTCCAAGGCAAGCGCATTTGTAGGGGCTTGCAGCTGAATTTGTTTTTCAATTGACTTGGTTATTAGGTTGATAACTGAAACGTTTGGTGAGGCATGGTGTGTGACATACAACTTGTGCTCATCAGAATCGATTACCATCTGAGTAGGCACGAAACCAGTTTGTATGCGTCCTGTGACCTCATTTGTGCTCAGGTCTATGACGCTCACATCGTTTGATTCCCAGTTTGTCACATATGCAGTATTGGTTAGTTCGTCTATTGCTATTTGGACAGGTGTCAGACCAACGTTGATCGTCCCAACAACAGCATCGGAATTGGTATCAATTACATTGACATGGTTAACCTCGGAGTGCACCACATAGAGCATTCCGTTGTGGTGATCATATGCCAACCCTACGCCACTGGTTGCAAAATAAGTGTACTCTCGCGCGCCATACGGCTTGTCAGCTTTGGAAAATAATACAATTTCCTTTTCACCAATGTCAATTTCTTTTAGTTGTTCATGAGTTGTCAAATCATAGACATAGACCTTGTTTTGTCCTTCCACAGTTGCATAGATTTTGTTCTTGTCTTCTATTACTTGGGTGAACAAAACTCCCTTTTGTGCAGGTATTGTGTCAACGACCTGCTTTGATGTTGCATTAATTACTGATATAACACCTTCTTCCGGATTTGTGACATACACCTTGCCTGCTGCAATTTGCACATCCAACGCAGTTTTTCCGATTTGTATGTTAGTCAAACCTTGATCCTGGGCATAAACTTGAGTTAACGAAAACAAGACTACGGCCGTCAGCGCAGTCATAATCAAAAGACTTTTCATCAGTAATTCTGTCTGTAAAAACAGTTTTTTATACTTACCTTCAAAAACCAGATTATTTCTTGCCATTTTGAATAAAATTCAACATGATGGCAAAATTACTGGCAAAGAACGGCAACAGATTTGC
>DATIGB010000258.1:0-2171 GCA_035454985.1 Candidatus Nitrosotenuis sp. | reverse complement strand
GAAATAACAGGAATATTCTACGTGTATGACGACGAGGCCTTGGCAAAAAGACAAGTCAACCCAGTCATTTTCACAAGACTTGACAAAGCAAAGGCTGCAAGCGCACCACCTGAGAGCAAAGAGGAGCCGGCAGCGTAATGGCTGGAAAAAAAGCAGCAGCAGGCGCCACAGACTCGATTTACAAGTATTACAAGGTAAGTGGAGACAAGATAACAAGGCTCCACAGACTGTGTTCCCGATGTGGGAAAGGCGTCTTTATGTCAGAACATAAAAACAGACGCACGTGCGGCAAGTGCGGCCTGACAGAATTCAATCAGTAGAGCTTTCTTTTTCTTAGCTTAGATTCTCTTTCTTCAAATTCCTTTATCTTGCCCAACAGCACAGGATCCAAGATTACCTTTGATAGCAACTCGGCTGATATCTTTACTGTGTTTGTGTCAAGGGTTATGTTTGTGACAGGCAGGTTTTTTGCAATCCAGAGCTTTTCTGTCTTATCCTCAAGCTTATAGTCCTTAAAGCCGGCCGGGAATTTTTTTGTAATGTGTGTTAGAAGAGTCTTGTCATCAAACACGGCGCGAGGCTCAAAGAGCCTAGTACTGTCGGCATACACGTTTTCAAAAAGATTTCCCGATATTTCGTCCGACAGGAGCTCCATTTTCGATATTTTTCGGACAAGCTCCAGATAATGAAGAAATTCGTGTGCAAGTATTGCGTGGATCGTCCCCTTGAGTCCAAACGCCACAAGCGGTGCAGAGATTTGTATCACGACCTGGAACTTTTCTTCAAAAAACACCGGCAGAGTTCTTGCAAACAGTACGCCATACTCAAATGACATGTTGCCGGAATTTGACAGGATTGCGGATGGTTCCACGTACGATATTGGGTAAGCGGTTCCGGACGCGTTTTCTATTCGCTTCATTCCGGATTCCACCAGTGGGAATCTTTCGGTGATCAACTCAAGCATGTCTTGCGGCAAAAGTCCCTTTTGGTGTGCCTCTCGTACTTTTACCAGATGGTCCAACTGAATAGTTTCCTCAAGCTAGGTGTAAAAAATGTTAGCGTGTGATCCTGACTGCCTCAAAATCAAACGTCTCACATCTGCACTTGTTTTCTAGAACATCCGAAATGTTTGGAAATACGTCGTCCCCGCTGACAAATCGTTTGAGCGGCAGGCCGCCGCCTGCAGTCATTGAGAGGTAAAAAGAGTTTTCAGAATCGACACGGTACTGAACATTCTGGATTAATTTTTCTGCCCTTTTCCCAGACTTTTCATAGACTGCGATTGTGCTTTTTTCAAGGCTGTCAAGCCTTGTGAGGTCTTTTTGTTCGATTTTGTTCTGGCATGTAATGTGAAGATTGACCTTTGATGCAAATTGTATTGGTCCAGTAGGAGTTTTGTTTATTAATTTCAGATTCTGTACCGTTATTTTGCCCAGCGCAATTTTTTTTGGTAGCCTCAGATGACGCTTTTTTGGATGGAGTAGTTTTACAAAGAAAGGCCGCCCAGAACCAAGAACCAGGCTGGTGCTGTCCTCGCCTCCGATCCACGTTATCTTTGTCTGCACTGCACCAAATTTCTCAAAGAGGTATTTGCTGATCAGGCCCTCCACACTGTCAAACTCAGATATTCCGTGGTAACTACAGTCGATGCATCCTTTGCCAAGGCAGGTGGCACACGGCTTTTGCTTTTGTGGTATGCCACGCTCGGTTTTTGTATACCGGCCCCAAAGAAAGACAGGCTTTGTCTGTATTGTACAAGAGTCTGCCTTAAAATCAATCATAAAAACCAAGTCAGGCTCGGACGACTCGGCTTTCTTTTTTGTTTTGCGAGAAAATTGTTTCACCAGATCCTTGGTGATATTTGTCTTGATGCCGTCGATTCCCCTTAGTCTAAATCTTGATCGCAGGTGATCATCTCGGTCCAGAATGGACGGCTTTATCTTGGTGCCTACAAGAAACGTTGCAAAGTCATGATCTGACGAGACGTCGAGCATTTTTGCCACGTGTGAGCTGATGTCATCAAAGATGTTTTTACACACGTAGCATTTTGTGCTTTTTATTTTTAGGCGACGATGAATTTTGTCGCCAAGTTTTTTATTTGATACAAGCCCGAGTTTTTTTGCAAACAGCCTTCCCAGGCACACATCACACAAGTCATACTCTTGCAGTAT
>DATIGB010000257.1:0-2700 GCA_035454985.1 Candidatus Nitrosotenuis sp. | reverse complement strand
ACAAATGTAATGTCGCGTATTTTCTTTAATGTCACCTTGTCTGCAGCCTCTACATATATTGAGCCAAGTGATTCCTCGCGTTCCGGAAACACCTCCACATCTTCGATGTAACTGCGAGGAATGTAAGAACTACATGTGCTTGCGATGATAAATCGCCTAAAGCTTTCCAGTGAGGCTGGAACATCGATTGCGACCATTTTTTAATACTGTATCATTGCCTTTTATCAAGCTTAGGTGAGCATTCTCGTTAGGAATGTTAAAAATCCATCATATTCAATGACATGCGTAGGCGTTGATGATACTATCCCTTTGATCTTGATGATGTAGATCTTGAGTTCTGAGCCTGCGTTTGTAAAATTTATTTCCGGATGGGCAGTCGTAGAAACATGAAGACCCTAACGGAATATCTTTCCTTTAACACGAAAACCAGAGTTGCTTTTGTAAATCTGACGCCGCAAATTAGGCAACTCGTCAAAAAAAGCGCAATAAAGGAAGGCCTTTGCCTCATTAACGCAATGCACATTTCTGCAAGTGTTTTCATCAATGACAACGAATCTGGTCTGCACAAAGATTATGAACGATGGCTTGAAAAACTGGCGCCACACGAACCGACGGAACAATACGATCACAACAAAACTGGTGAGGACAATGCTGACGCGCACCTGAAAAGACAGATCATGGGAAGAGAAGTTGTAGTTGCCATTACAAACGGCGAATTGGATTTCGGTCCATGGGAACAGATCTTCTATGGCGAGTTTGATGGAATGCGATCAAAAAGGGTTCTAGTAAAAATTATCGGCGAGTGAATTAACCGAAGTCGACGTCTCTTTTCTGGCTCTGGCTTTCGTTTTTTCTTGCCGCCATTCTGAATTCTTCCTCGTGATTCTGAGCTCCATGATTACATTTGACGCAGCCAACCTTGAAACCGTTAGGATCTTTTTCAAAAGTTTCGCAGCCGCAAAAACATGTCATGATGTGGTTATTTCGAACTGCGATATAATCCTAGTTGGTGCAACACGTACCGCGTGGAATGGAGTGGCCATGCGGGCATTTTCTTGGATGCTTTAGCATCGTACACAGCGCATCTGTAAACTGCTTATTCATGTGGTGCTCTATTCCGCAGACCATTTCCTCATCAATTGCCACTTTAAGTGCACTGTCCATTAATACCTCCAAAAGCCTGCTGTTACGCATCATGCCAGAACCGACCTGTTCTCCGGATTCTGTTAATGTGACTCCTGCCTTGTTGTAGTTGACAAGATTCTGCCCGTTTAACTTTTTTAACATTTGAACCACGCTTGGCTGTCTGACGTTTAGCATCTTGGCTATTGTGCTGATTTTCACCGGCTCGTTTCTCTCCTTGATGTGCCATATTGCCTTGAGGTACATTTCAACATGTTCCGCCTCCGCGGTTCCGACAAACAAGACCTCGTCGTCATTTACTGCGTCCATTATTCTACACTCTTTGCATCTTTTAGCAAATATTCAAAGTATTCCCTTGCAAACCCTGCAAGCCCCGCATGGTCTGCCCATATCGCAACTGCCTCAGCACCCTCAGATTCGTTTGCCAGCGGCCCCAACAATATCACGACATACCGCTTGTCTGAGATTATGCCTCCTCCAAATAGCCCCTTCTTTACCTTGATGCTGGCAACTCTTGCCAACGCCTTTAGCGAGTCCTTGTCCATCTCACTTGACATCAAAATTGTGATGACCACTCCCTTGTCATGGAGCTGCCTTAGCTTGGGAAGCGCCTGCTTTACCAACTCCTCATTTGCCTTTGGAAGCGCTATTAACACCTCATTTCTGCACATTTCGACCATTTCTAGTATTTTTGACGCGATATTCATTATGCCTGATAATACCCATATGTCTGGCCTCTCGCTTACACCGCTTTTCTCATACATTGGGACCAGTTCCCTTAGAACGATGTTTTCATTTTGCTTAAACTCCGATTCAGCCTTTTGTTTTGTTACCTCTAGGGCAGTTGCGGGGGATTTTGCGAAATATTTAGTCGGTCTTGAATCATCCGATCCAATCCAGCCCTTCTCCTCCAGCGAGCCTAGCACCTCGTAAATTTTTGAATAGGGCACGCCTGACTTTTGACTCATGTCTGAGGCGGTTAATTCACCTGCCTTGAGAAGCGAGGAATACGTCCTAATTTCGTAGCTTGTCAGGCCTATTTTCTCTAGTGACTTTTTTGTATTGTCGGATATACTCATCCGATCTAATCCTATTTTTTTGGTATTTAAACACCTAACGCCTGTATCTCCTAAATCACACGGGGCGTAGTGTGAAATACGTTAAATACCATATCGGAAGAGTTGCTGATATGTCGCTAATTCAGCTGTCCAAACAGTCAAACAAGCAAGTAGGCAAAAAGTCTACAATTCGCTTCACTCAAAGCATATGCCCAGACTGCAACATGATTCTGGATGCCGAAGTTTTTGAGAGAGATAATCGCGTTTTCATGACAAAAACATGCCCTACACACGGTGAATGTGAGGAACTTTATTTTGGATCTTATGACATGTACAAGAAATTTAGCACTTATTGGGCAGACGGCAAAGGTGCACATGCTCCAAACGTAACCATTGACAAATGCTCATGTCCAAACAACTGTGGATTGTGCTCAAACCACCTTTCGCACAGCGGATTGGCCAACATGATAGTTACAAACAGGTGTGATCTGACGTGCTG
>DATIGB010000256.1:0-6336 GCA_035454985.1 Candidatus Nitrosotenuis sp. | reverse complement strand
GTTGGGTGCGGATTGCCAGCGTGGGCGTTTCTTAAAAATAAACAGCAAGCACGGAGAGTCGGAATAGGAATGATATCGAGGGGAGAGGTAGGACTAATAGTTGCAGGAGTCGGACTCACTAGCGGAGTTCTTACTTCAAATGTTTATTCCACCATAATATTGATGGTGGCAGCTACTACACTGATAACTCCAATTTGGCTAAAACTAGAATACAGAAAGGAATTAGACACCAAGACGGTTTAAGATAACAGATATTTTGTGTGAAAAAATACTAATTGGGGCAAAAATAGCCTAGGCGCAAACCCAAACTCAAGATTCCAGCTTTGCAAAGATACGCATATTCCAAGACAATTATGAATCACACGCTAGACGAATTTTTCTGTTCTTGCGACCTGAATATCGCTAGTGTAGAAAATAATTGCAAAGTCTGAGATCAGCGTTCTCAGTATGCTTTCAATTATTTTTTCAGCGGTTTTTTCGGTCAATATGACTTCGATTTTCACATTCTTTTCATTTTTCAAGCCTTTTCCACGGATTCCTTTTGCGCCATTTCCCTCAGCTTCATAGACAGTATATCCTGAAACATTGTGTTCTTCAAGTATGCCGATGATATTTTTTTGTGCCAGAATTTCGCATGTGATGGTAAGCAGCTTCACGTTATAGAGCTTCATTGTAGATTCTGCCCCAGATAATTGAATAAGTCTATTGTTCCACCACTGTGAATGACTGTGGACACCGTCAGCATTATTGGAAGCAATATGATAATGTTGTATGGGAATGTTATTCCTAGTGCGGATGTGATATACAGACTTGGCTTTGCTTGAGGTATTGCAGTTCTCAGTACCGCGGGGGCCGCAATAAACGAAGCACTTGCAAGAAGGAGTCCAAACATCACTGCTCCCCCTACACTCAGTCCAAGATAGCTTGACACCAAGACGCCAATTATTCCGTTTACGGTCGGGATTACCAACGCAAATCCTATCAAAAATGCACCCACTTTTTTGACATCGCCTAGTCTCTGTCCTGCAATTATCCCCATTTCTATGAGAAATATCACTATTGCACCAACAAAAAGATCCTCAAATAGGAGCTTTATCGGTGCAAATCCGTCATTTCCTATGACGTATCCAATCACAATACTTCCAATTAAAATCACAATTGCTCTGCCAGTTATGGATTCACGCAATACCGTGAGTAGTTTGGTTTTGGTATGTCCATCAGATGTGTCTATGCCATCATCGATGTCTATCTTTTTTGTGATTGTTTGTTTTTTTGTACGTATCTGTTTTGCGACGGTCATGTTTGTCAAAAATATGGCTAAAATGAAGGCAAGTGGTTCCAACACTGCCAATATAGCAGTGATGTATCCTTCTGATGTTATTCCCTGATTTTTCAAAAAAGACAATCCAACAGAGAAGGTTATAGCGCCAACTGCGCCATACGTAGATGCCAGTGCATACGAATCGAATATGTTGAACTTTCCAAGCCTTCGCAGAATTTGATAGTGGTTAAGGGTCATGAGCAAGGATAGTGCGATTGCAACAAGCATTGGAATCAACATGGTCTCAAATCCTGTCTTTCTCATCTCCATTCCACCATGCAATCCGATTGCCGCGAGAAGGTAAATTGGCAAAAATTCTGATATCGCCTCGGGTATTTTCAGATCAGATTTGATCCTAGCAGCTATCATTCCCAATAGGAAAAACAACACTATTGGTGTCAAAATATTATCTTGGATTAGCTGTAATATGTCCATCAAATCAACTCGAAAAGTTTTATGGTGCTATCGGATGTGTGCTAACAATGCATACAGTTGCAGATGAAATGAGAGAAATACTTGTTGCCAGCACCATTAATTGAGATTTTTTCTATCAATATAAGCATTCATTCAGACTGAGAATGGTTTTACATTGATTTTATTGTCTGATTTGTAACAATTCTAGTTTTTTAGATCCTTTTTTGGTATTTGTATGTAAAGTTTCTGTGATGATTTTACTTAGCTTGATCTCAGAGGATTGCATTTTTCAATTGAGTCAGAGGCAAGGAGCTAATGATGCATACCTGCAATAGATCTAATCTTAAGCCCCATCTTGTAAAATTCTATTTTGAGAAAAGAAGTGGACCGAATGGGATTCGAACCCATGACCTTTGCGGGATTTTCATCCATACGCAGTGTGAGTGCGTCATCCTAACCACTAGACAACCGGTCCAATTTGGGAAAAATACTCAGCACTATTTAGGCGTTAGAATTAGTCATATAGAGGAAAAACAGGCAAAGAACCACATGTACAAGCAGAAAAAATGGGATCTGACCGAACTTGCATCAGACCACAAGAGCCCCAAGTTTGCAAGGCAGATCTCCATTTTAGAAGGCAAGGTAAGAAAATTTGAGAAGCTAAAAAAATCACTAAACCCAAGCATGTCATCAAAAAACTTTCTTGGCATAATAAAAAAAATCGAGGATATAGCAGAAGACGCAAGCGTTATTGGCGGTTACGCCTCGCTATTGTATGCGTCTGACACCCAGTCGGATGAGGCAACATCGCTTGTTACAAAAATGGCAAAGCTTGGCTCAGAGATAGACAACAAGACCCTGTTCTTTGATTTGTGGTGGAAGAGAAAAATTGATGAGAGAAACGCGACGCGCCTAATGAAGGACAGCGGAAATCTCAGAGAATACCTAAGGCACAAAAGGCTTTTGGCAAAATACTCACTGACAGAGCCCGAAGAGAAAATAATTAACACGCTTGACGTCACAGGCTCTACTGCACTTGTGAAACTGTATGACAAAATAACGAACGCCTTTGAGTACAGCATTACAGTAAACGGCAAAAAGAAAACAATGACGCGGGAGGAGCTGACAGTGCTAGTGAGGAGCAATAACCCAAAAACAAGGGAAATGGCGTACAAGACCCTGCTTACAAAATACACACAGAACAAAGGTGTTCTTGGAGAGATTTATCAAAATCTAATACTAAACTGGAAGGACGAAGGAGTTGAAATCAGGGGCTATTCGTCACCAATTTCCATTAGAAACATAGGAAATGACGTGGATGATAAAACAGTAAACAGCCTGCTTGATGTCTGCAAGAAAAATTCAAGTGTGTTTTACAAGTTTTTTGCGTACAAGGCAAAGATGCTCGGGCTGAAAAAACTAAGGAGATACGACCTGTATGCGCCAGGTACGAAAAACATCAAGGAGAAAAAATATTCTTATGAAAGCGCAACCAGGCTAGTTTTGAATTCGCTTGAAAGGTTCAGCCCAACGCTTGCCCAGTATGCAGACAGAGTATTCAAAGAAAGTCATATTGATTCTGAAATCAGACCTGGAAAAAGAGACGGGGCATTTTGCAGCACCATAACCCCAAAGATCACACCATATGTTCTTGTAAACTATACGGAACGCACGCGTGACGTATTTACGCTTGCACATGAATTAGGACATGCGGTTCACAGCCAGGCAGCATCCGGTCAGTCAATACTGGTATCAGAAGCGCCCCTGCCACTTGCAGAAACAGCATCCACGTTTTCAGAGTTGCTATTATACGACAACATATCAGACCAGATGGACGACAGCGAAAAAATCACCGTACTTTCGGAGAAGATAGACGATCTCTATGCCACCATAATCAGGCAGGCATTCTTTACAATATTTGAAATGTCAGCACACAGACAAATTGCAGAAGGGACCACGGTAGAGGAACTAACAAAGACATATTCTGCCAACCTCAAGACCCAGTTTGGAAACTCAATAGACATATCAGATGACTTTGGTGTGGAGTGGAGCAGTATTCCGCACTTTTTCCACACGCCTTTTTACTGCTATGCGTATTCATTTGGAAACCTCTTGTCGTTGTCATTGTTCCAGAGATACAAAAAGGAAGGGCGCGATTTTGAAAAAACATACATTGAGATCCTAGCAGCTGGTGGATCAAAAAAACCAGAAACACTGCTCAGGGAATATGGAATAGACATTTCCTCATCGGCATTCTGGCAAGATGGTTTTGATTATGTAAAAACTCAGGTGAAGGAACTGACTTCATTAGATTAATTGAAAATGGGGCCAGCAGCCTTTACGCACGGGCTGCTGGCTTGTCCCCCTTCGGTTTGAATTCGATGTCTTAATGTCTGGGCACATTCCAAATAATTTAAACCTTTGATTTTGTGCGGATCCATAGCACGACAAATTCACAGTAAACTTAATACTGAAAGCCAAGCGCCTGTGGCTATGCGTACGGCAGTCTTGTTATTTTTGATGTCTTTTGCCATTGTGTGTTCTGCAGGTATCGCCTTTGCAGAGCAGGCTCGCCTTGCAACATATCATGAGATAGCTCAGGTGGTCGTGGATCAAAAGTTATCAAACAACGTCACCGCGTCGATCTCTTTGCAGACAACAAGTATCAAGGAGTTTCAGGTACCGCCAGAGCTTGATGCAAAGATAAGAAACAGCACAGGGGTTGTTGGAATCATAATCACAAATGAGGACCAGTGCGTGCTTGGGGTCCAAGACCAGATTTGTGTCATGATAAACATCAAAAGGGCACAGGGTGAAGGCGGAATCAAAGAAGCACAAGACAGGGCAAGAAAAACTGGGGATTTGTTTATCGACGACATCAACAAGGCATTTAGGCTTAATGCGAAATTCCATTCATCGTTTATCCACTATGATGATTCCTCAAACAGGGCACTTGAGACCTCAGGTCAGGTATCTGGAGCAGGTACAGTTTCTGCAGTATACACCGCACAAATGGAAAGCACAGACTATATGTTTAACAACATTTCTGCAATTTTGATACCCCAGCAGATTCGCAATATGGGCGGGTTCTACGATGTTGCCAAAGAAATATCAAAAGATGACACCTCAAGGATGAGCTTTACTATTTTGCCAAGAGAAAAAGATTCCATCATGCAGCTCAAGGTATCTGAAAAATATCCACGCTCTGCAAAAGATACAAAGGAGATAGACCCCCTCAAGCTTTTAAAAGTTGACGAAATAAAAAAGTCTAGTTATTTTTCAGGCGGCTTTTTCCCATTAAATTCGCTAATACACGTAGTAATTCTTCCTGCAGACAATTCCACAAAGATCCATACAAACACGCACGTAATAGATGCAGTCGTGAAAAACAATCAGACTGTTCCAGCAGACATTACCAAGAGCGGATGGTTCTTCAATTCAGAATCAGGAAAAAAAATAGAAATGCTCTATCTTTTTGGGAATGACTTTTCAGTAAAACGTCAAGACCTCATCATGACACTTGGCGACGGCGGTTCCGCTGCAAGTGTGAGTTTACCTGCAACGAACGAGTTGTACATTCTGATTGGGATCGGAGCAGCAGCTGCAGGGGCTGCAATATACTATCTAAAGGGATTCAGAAAGAACTAGAGGACAAGCACTGCTGCTGCAAAGACAGTTGTCCACCTGCCCTTTGTATCACCAATGGCAGTCTGCGTTACGTTCATCGACTTGTAGATTTGTCCAGAGATTTTCCATTGCTGTCTTTTTTCGTCCCAGCTTTTGTCCACATCAAATTTGATTCCAAGTGAAGATGCAAGCATCTGTGCTGCGATATCTTCTGCATAATCGCCTGCCTTCTTTTCGTTTTGCCCAAACGCCTCATATTCTGAGAGATACCCGTATCTTTTCGGATCAGACGGCTGTGCGATACCAACTGATGCCGAAATCAGTCGATGCGGCTCGTTTGTCTGGTTTCGTGAGTAAATCGTAAACAGCACCTGGCCTGGCCTTATGAGGTTCAGTCCTTCTTTTCTTGATACCAGCTTTGCCCCTGGCGGAAATATGCTTGAAATCAGGACAATGTTTGTCCCTGAAAGCCCTGCATCTCGCAGCGCGTATTCAAAACTTGTAAGCCTGTCTTCATGGACTCCTTTTCCCTTTGTGAGGAATAATTTTTTTGCAACTAAATCAAGCAAGTCGGTTTTTTGAAATTGTTTTTTATTATTTATACTTTAATGCAGCTACCCTAATTTAGTTCGGACAATGCCTGTGCTATTTGCCTGCCGTGTGACTCTACAGCGATATCACGAAAAATTTTTCGAATGATTCCGTTTTTGTCAATAATGAACGTAGAGCGCCTTGCGAGTCCGGCCACGTTCAGTCCAGCATATTTCCTACAGACGTCTTTTGAGGCATCACTAAGATGCAGATACGGTATGTTGTACTGTGCAACAAACGATGCCTGGTCATCCACGGTATCAACAGACACTGCAAAGAGAACCGAGCCGGTTTTCAGTATGTCATCATATGCAGATATGACGCTTTGCGCCATTTTGAAGACCTTTTTTGAAGGACACATGAAAAGATGGTTTTTTGGGTAA
>DATIGB010000255.1:0-2716 GCA_035454985.1 Candidatus Nitrosotenuis sp. | reverse complement strand
CTACTGTAAAAACAATCGTACAGCAACACTGCGGCAGCATCCAGGTGGCAAACAAGCCTACGACGTTTTCAATCTTTATTCCCAAAAAAATGGAATCCTGATCCAAGGCAAGATTCAATAGCAAATCAAGTGTAATAGCAAAAATGTTTGAAAATTTGTGGCTAATCCTGCTTGGCTTTGTAGCGGGAATAGTGGGCTCAATAATCGGACTTGGGGGCGGCATAATCGTGGTACCTGTCATGACAATTCTTGGGTTTCCGCACACTGTTTCCTCAAGTAGCAGCCTTTTTGCAGCGTTTAGCAATTCGATTGCGTCTTCCGTATCCTATGCAAGGCAAAAAAGAATCGAGTACAAACTTGGTCTAAAACTTGGGTTGCTGTCGATTCCCGGTACGATCCTGGGCGCATTCATATCGTCCGACGCATCTCCCTCAACGTTCAAGATACTGTTTGGAATAGTGATGATTGCATCATGCCTGTATCTGTTTCTGAAAAGAGGCATGGAGTCAAGGTCTGCCGACATGACAAAGAAAATGCTGGTGGCTTCGTCTGGAATAAGCTTCTTTGCTGGCATACTGTCAAGCTTTTTTGGAATTGGCGGGGGAATTATCTTTGTACCGCTCATGATTCTTGGAATCGGGATCTCAGTAAAGCATGCAACTGCAACGTCCCAACTGATACTGATGTTTTCATCGGCGTCCGGAATGATTGCGCACTCTATGCTTGGCCATGCTGATTTCTCATATGCCCTGTTGCTTGGGGTGGGGGCGTTTGGAGGCGGGCTGGTTGGAGCAAGACTTTCAGTTGATCTCAAGGAAAACAGCATCAAAATTATGATCTGCGTGGCAATGCTTGCTGCCGCAACGAAACTCTTCCTTGACGCACTAGAATCGTAGCTGATCAAACCAATTAAAAATATAACATGGTTTGATTCATGTCATACATGGTAAAGTTTGATGGGATAAGAATGCAAGAACTAGTCTCGGTACAAGATCCAGATAAGGACGGCGGAATAACACTTGTATTTCAGGATAACCGATACCTGCAAATCCGAGTCAAGGATGGAAAACTAGTAACCATATCCAGCCCGGAATAATTCCAATAGTGTGCTATTAGTTGCGCATGTCGGGGGGGTTTATCTTGGAGGCTCTTTTTTAATTCTGTACAGGTTTTTCTTTGAGACTACGACTAGGTCGCCGCTTTCCTTCTTTCCCTCAAAGTCGACTGCAATCATGCCAAAATCATCATCTAGGTCTTTTTTGTCTGATATGATGAATCTTATCTTCAGGATTTCATCTACGTGCAAAGGCTTGAGAAATCTGGCACTTCTGTTTTCCCAGCCTGCGTCCCCATCAATTCCGTACAGCAGTATCATGTTGCCGTAAATCTGACTCAGTCTGGTAAACTCGCCCTCCATCCTAGCAATGATTGCGCGACCTGACACTATCGTGCTGTATTCGTCATTGTCAAAAATAGTGTTCTTGATTCTTGCAAACGCTAGGTATGCCTCTACTTCTTTTTTTGAAAACGTGCATGTGGAAAAGAACTCCTCGCCTACCTTGAGGTCTGCAAACTTTTTCATTATTCCCTTGTCTCATCGACGCAGAACGTTACTTCGGACGATCCCCTTGCAACGTCTGTGACAAAATAGTTTACCGCCTGTGCGATTTTCTCGTTGCTTGACTCTTTTCCATCTATGCTTCCAGGCAGTATCAAAAATGACCTAATTTTTGACTTTAACACGTCGCTAAACTCTTGGTTTATGGTTGTAGTAAATGGCCTGAGTGCGCCTCGGAACACTTCGACTCTGGCTCTGTCTGCACCTGACACCTTTGGACCTGTTGGCAAGTCCGGTCCAATTATAACTGCAGTCCCAAACCCGTTCTTGTACAGCCTTGGGTCCTTGCCGCCTCCTGGTACAAACAGCTCAAGTGCCGCTTGCAGTGCTGTCGCGGGAGTGTTTATGAACTTGTCAACCAAGTCATCCCATTCTTTTCTGGATGACTCCATTATCCTGAGATTTTGCGGAACCTTGCCTGTGACATGAATTATGGTGGATACTTTGCCCATGTTTTTTGCAGCATTTAGCCATCTTTGCATCTCTTCGGGCTTTTTCAGGTTAACCACATGGGAGTGGAACTTTGAACTGATCTGCTCTTGGTATTCCTTTGGGGTGTTCTCTGAGATAAAGCAGACTGCCTTGCCGCCGTTTTTTTCCACGTGCTGGCCTAAAAATAACACTCTGTCCGCATCTGCTTTGTCAGTTGCGTCTATCGTAAAGACAAACACCTGGGAGGTAAAGTCTGGCTGCAAAACCACCGGGGCATCTGACGCGATGTGGGGCTTTACTGGATAGAAGACTCTGTCACCTGGGATCACCTTGCCATTTAGCGTTTTTGAAATATCGTCGTCTGCCAAAGCAAGAACCGTCTGGGCTACCTGTGTCTGCGATAGGAACTGTTTGTCTGCAATCATAAACGATGTATTCTTTTGCACTTTTTCTGCAATTTCCTGAATCTTTGCCAATTGCTTTGCAAGTGTTTGAGCAATTTTTTCAACGTCTGTGTTTTTTGTCTTTGCAACTGCTTGGGCCGCTTTTCTGATTCCATCCTTCACTGTCTGCTCGCTTTCTCCAAGCAGGCCGACAATTTCCTTGTTGGCAGTGTCTACCTCAGATGGAATAAGATCCTCAAAACCACTGACGCGCAAGAACTCG
>DATIGB010000254.1:0-2094 GCA_035454985.1 Candidatus Nitrosotenuis sp. | reverse complement strand
TCAAGACAGAACCGGAATACCAATTACTCTTTTCATCAACCTGCTTGCCGCATTACTTTTGCCTGGCATTGCAAGTGCGGCAGCAGTTATTGCTGCCATTCTTTCCGCAGTAGAGACACACGTCAAACGTGGCAGCAGACGGTTTACCCTCACAGCGACTACCTGGAGCCTCATCAATAGATTCATAGCAGAAAACACTGATTTTCCGTACAGGCGAAATTATAACCAAATCACAACATACCACAGCGCTAACTTGAGTGCCGGAACCCTTGGGATGACATTTGAAAACAGGATTTACCTTACTACGCGCCCTCAGCTGGCAAGGGAGGATCTGATCACGATTTTTCACGAATATGTGCACACGTTCCAATACAAGAGATACAATCAGGTTGTTTTCATTGCAGTATATGTCGGCGAGTGGCTGTTTGAGCTTGTGAGGCAGAGAAATCCAGATGAGGCGTACGAGAACATCGAGTTTGAGGATCAGGCAGAAGACTGGGCGCAACGCTTTGGAAGCTGGTTAGATGCGCAAAACATTCGATTTCGCCCAGGTGCAAACGCCTGACTGGTAAGTTTTCCGACAACCACGTTGCTTGGTGTTTGCTGATTTTTTGTTCCGCGTAGAATTCGGATTTAATCCAGGCGGGCCTTGCACGTGCTACAATACCCAAATAACTCAAAGCTGCTTCTTACTATTTGATACTTGGACTTTCTGGCGGCCCTAGTTTGGATCTCTTTTATGTCCTCATCAACGTCCTCTATTTTGCCGCACCTGATGCAGATCAGATTTATGTGCTCATCCATATGACCGTCAAAGTGTGACTCGCCTTCAATCTCGATTTGTTTTACGAGTTGTCTTTGCCTAAGCAAGTCCAGCGTCTTGTACACCGTGGAGAGGCTCACCATCGGGTATTTTCTTTTCACAACGCTGTGGATTCGCTCAGCGGTCGGATGGTCTTTGGTGTTTAGCACATAATCAACTATTGCTATGCGCTGCGGCGTTACTCTAAATCCCCCATTCTTTAGGGTGGTGACGATCTGTGCCAGCTGCTGCATGATGTAATTTGCTGAAGCATCATATTTAATATTTATTATTAAATCAGAATAGTTATGAATTAAGAACAACAATTAAATAGGAATTATTCCTATCATGAGCCATGGGTCAAATAGACATCGGAATCGCAGAGAAAAACAGGCAGGCAGTGACAGGCCTTTTAAGCAAAACACTTGCAGACGAATACGTCCTATACACCAAAACCCGAAACTATCACTGGAACGTGACAGGCCCTCACTTTAACGATCTTCACAAGTTCTTTGAATCCCAGTACGATGTCATAGATGCAGACATCGACGAGATTGCAGAAAGAATAAGATCACTTGGCGCAAAGACAGTTGCCACGCTTGCCGAATTTGTCAAGAATTCAAGAATAAAGGAGAGTCCAGGCGATTACCCATCTGCTGACAAGATGGTGTCAAACCTAGTAGCAGATCACGAGTCCTTGATTCGTACGCTGAGATCAGATGTTGCCACGTGTGAAGAAAACAATGACGCAGGAACGGCTGACTTTCTTACCGGGCTGATGGAAAAGCACGAAAAAACAGCTTGGATGCTGCGTTCCGTTCTGGAAAAATAGAAGCAGAAATTCTTCTATTGTTTTTTGAGGTACTAAAATGAGCAAACAAAATATCGATACAGGGTGCGAGGAGCAAGTCATAGGAGACAGAGTCAAAATATGCGTAAGCTGTGGAAGCACGATTGTCCTAATTGAGAACAGCAAGTTGACTTGTAGGACTTGCGGAAACCAGTTCAGAATCAAGGAGAGGAAAAATGGTCACCATTTGTAATAACATTTGCACTCGGTTCAGGGCAAACCAGATCACGACCCATTTCAAGTATCAGGAGGGACAGAAAAGATGCAGCCAGTGCGAGGTTTTCCTAGTTTATTCGGGCTTGCGGTGTCCGTGCTGCAATTCAAAGCTTAGGACAAAGTCCAGGGGATCAAAGAAACACAGGGTCGGATCCCATTACAGAAGCATCGCATAAAATACGCGTGCGCTTGGCAAAATGTTGCAATATTGGCAGCACATGATCAA
>DATIGB010000253.1:0-2524 GCA_035454985.1 Candidatus Nitrosotenuis sp. | reverse complement strand
ATTCCTGACCCACTCCCACATACAAGATTGGTTTTGATGTGATTTTAACCACAGATAAAGCCGCACCGCCACGTGCATCAGCGTCGCTCTTTGTCAGTATTGCACCATCAAAATGCACGTGCTGATAAAACTCCCTTGCCTGGTTGACAGTGTCGTTTCCAGCTAATGAATCACCTACAAAGATCTTTAGATCCGGTTTTACCACCTTGGTAATTTTTTCAATTTGATCCATGAGATTTTTGCTTGTCTGCATTCTTCCCGCAGTGTCAATCAAAACGCAATCAATCTTGTGCGACTTGGCATAAAGTACTGCGTCTCGCGCAACTGCTGCAGGATCAGAGCCATAGTTTTGCGCAATTATCTTAAGGTTTAATCGATTGGCATGCTCCGTTAGCTGTTCTATTGCTCCTGCACGGAATGTATCTGCAGCTGCAATTACCACTGAAAACTTGTTCTCCTTTAAGAGATGTCCTAGTTTTGCAAGACTAGTTGTTTTTCCGGTTCCATTAATTCCGACAAACAGGATAACGCAGGGTTCGCCGGAGTTTTTCTTTGAGGCTATGTTTGACATTATATCAACAGAGCCCGCAGCGTCAAACAGTTCAGAAATGCTCTGGATTAGGCTGTTTTTGATAAATGATTCGATTTTATTTTTATCAACAGATGTGCCGATTAATTTTTTTTTAAGGTCAGACTTGATTGCGTCAATTACTTCGGTTGCAACGTCAGACTCCATCAACTCAATTTCCAGCTGGAATAAGATGTCATCGATATCATTTTCTTTTAGTTCCTTCTCGCCAAAGCTTTTAGCGACAGACGAAAAGGCATTACGTAGTTTCTCAAACATGAAATTTCACTATTGCGGAGGGTTTGATGATTGTATTAACCGATTCATTTCCTGTTTTAGCTGCTCTAGTCTTACCAAGAGCTGATGTTTTTGCGAAGCAGTCTCATTTAGTGCCACCTGGAGCTCCTTTATTCTCGATTCAAGATAGTTAATGGCAGAGTTGTGATCCTTTTCCACTACTATTCCAGCACCCACGTTAAGCAGTACCTTTGATGCTCCAGAAATGTTAGCTTTTACGTATGTGCCAAGGCCCACAGGAATTAATGATTCAAACTCTTGGCTTCGGTTGATTCCTCTGATTGATTCAACTGAAGATATCGCCTCACGTAAAAAGGCCATAATCGTTTCTTCTTTTTGATCCATGCTTACAGTGTAGGATTCAAGCATTTGCATTTGGTAAAGAAGCTGTTGGCCTTGTTCTTCACTCATTTACAAAAAAATCAATTCAGATGCCTATAAATGCATTTGTTGGGAGAAATCTAATGCAAATGATTTCAAAGGGAAATGGATTATTTGTCAAAGCAAAAACAAAATGGGTTCATCCATACAAAGATCATCCATCAGACAGATTGAAGGTCAAGTTAATTCTCAATGAAAAAATCAGAGGAAGCAGAATGGTTGGACTTGAAGCGCGAATCGAACCAGGCGATGTACACCAACTGCACATTCATGAAAACGAGTATGTTCTTGTTTATTCGCTTAGGGGAAAATGTGTCGTGACGGTTGGAAGAAAAACGAGGACGGTTCTTCCCAACACCATGATTTTCATTCCGCCAAAGGTGCCTCACAGATTTCACAATAAATTTTCAAGCCCCTGGGAGGGCGTAGCGTTTGCAGTAGGAACCAAGGCTGAGATCAAAAACATCTGGTTGGAAGACTGAATTAAAAAAAGAAGATAGATTATTTAGCTTTGGAATAACGACTTTCTACTTCGTCCCAGTTTACTACGTTCCACCATGCCGTGACATAGTCTGCTCTTTTGTTTTGATATTTGAGATAGTATGCGTGTTCCCAAACATCAAGACCAAGCAATGGAACTAGCCCCTCGGTTCTAGGACTTGTTTGATTAGGCATTGATTTGTATTCAACGTTGCTTGATTTTGGATTGAATACAAGCCAGCCCCAACCGCTTCCTTGAACGCCAGTGGTTTTTGTCGAGAATTGTTCCTTGAAGGAATCAAAGCTTGCAAATGTTTTGTTTATTGCGTCTGCAATTGCGCCACCGGGTTTGCCGCCGCCATTTGGCTTCATGTTGTTCCAAAATAGCTTATGGTTGTCATAGCCTCCACCGTGGAAGTTGATTGCGCCTCGTACCGCTTCTGGTACTTGGTTTATGTTTGCAAGAACGTCGAGGAGATCCTTTTTCTGTAGGTCTGCTCCGAGCTTGTCCCAGGCGTCATTTAGGCCGTTGGTATAAGCTTGGTGATGTTTTGTGTGATGGATTTCCATTGTTTTTGCGTCAATGTGTGGTTCCAATGCATCGTAAGCATATGGTACTACAGGAAGTGTGAATTTTCCCATGCATGTTTAGGCAGGCGTTCATAATTTAATGATTTGTCTTGCTTCCACATTCATCGGCATGAAAGCACATACCATCAGAAATAAAATCCGAGCATGGATTTTATTCTCTGTGGAGAAGGACAAATAGTGAAATACCAAAAGATAATTTTTTGCACG
>DATIGB010000252.1:0-2610 GCA_035454985.1 Candidatus Nitrosotenuis sp. | reverse complement strand
AGGAGTTTTGGACAGCTGTACGCCATAATCCAAAAGATAATTTGCGCCGTCGCAATTTACCAAAAAGCCAGATCGGCCCACTTCCTGCCCTGCTCCTAATACTTTTACCTTCAAGAATTAAACTGCCGATCCGTCTATGTTAAAAGGTTGCCACGAAAATCCCGATCATTCCTGTTACGGTATAATCTTCAAAAGCTTTAATTAGTCATACCTAAGATCCCATGTTTATGGGTAGAACTTTTGACCAATGGTGGAATACAATTCCCGCAGATGTACGTAGTAAAGTTCGTGCAGGCGACGAGGGAAACAAACCACTACTAAACCAGATTAACTGGGTTTGGGTAAAAAATCTGATGGATAAAAGGGCCGACTTAAATCCAACAGCAGCAGAATTGCTTGATTGGGTTACAAGTGGTCAAATAGATGCAATGCGAAAGTAACGCATCATCTGGTTATCTTTTTTATATTTTGTTTTTTGTTCCGTGATCGTGTGTCCGATCAAAATGTATAACACCGTTAACGATTTTGATTATGGTTTAAATAGTTACCACGGACTGATCAAGTCAAGTGAAATAAATGCCAATAGCAATACTTCCAGACGTCGATGAACAAAGATGTATCGGCTGCGCATTGTGCGTAGAAATCTGTACATCTCTTGGCCCAGACGTACTCCGTGTAAAGCCCGTAGAGGGTTGGAAGAGAGGTAAAGCATTTGTCTTCTATCCAGAAAGATGCATCTCCGATGGAGCATGCATTGGAGTTTGTCCAACAAAGTCCATCTTTTGGATGAGACCAATGAACTACACAGCTGGTCAACCAGTACCTCTTCACAAGAACGGAGTATTCGTAAAAGGCTGGGCAGAAGACGCAGGCCTATAAACCTGTAGCTCTTTTAGTCTTTTTTTCTTTTTATTTTTTCAGAAACTTTGTTTTGCACTTTTTCGGTATTGTTTTGGAATGGTGTTTTAGGAACTCGTCGTTTTCCAGGTATGCGGTCTTGAATTTGTTTTTTGCAAAAAATATTTTCCAGGTCTTTTCAAACTCCGTATAGTCTGATGGCGCAAATCTCTGCCTTGACATCACATACTGGGCTGCAGGATACATGTCGGAAATCTCCAGCGGAATCAGACCCAAAAACGGATTGTACTGGCAGTACTGGATGTCGTCGCCCTTTAGCTTTCTTTTGATTCTGGTATAGTCCTTTGATAGATAGAAAGGCCTTGTCTGCGAGTCTCTAATTATGGCAACCTTGTCCTTGTCGGTCCTAAAGTTTCTGACCATGTTGTGGTAGGATATTATTTCCGGCCTGAACTGGTCCTCCTGCGAATACAAAAAGACTGCCTTTTCCTTGAACCTTGGCGTGCCGCGCATCAGAAAGTCGGTGTTGTCCGTGAACACCTCGAGGGCCTCAAACAGTTTGGGGTGGGCCCTGATTTTCTTTACAATGTACTCCCACAGCCTGCCTTCGTGGATTGCCTCCTTTGACCTGTCCACTTCGGCCTTTATGGAATAAAGGTTGTGGAGCGCTATCTGTATGGTTCGCTCCTCGGCTGGCAGTGCCAGCATTTCCTTTGGGGTGTACCTTGCACATACCTCGCAATTGCACGAAAAGTACTGGATCTCGGAGAGGTGCCCCGTCCTGTCCTCAGAAATGTACCTGTCGTGCTTTGCGTACAGCATGTACGATGCCGAATCAAACGTATCGCACCCAAGCGCTATTGCGATTGGTATGGTGAGCGGGTGGCCTGCGCCAAAAAGATGCAGCGGAATGGAATCGGGGACCAGCTTCTTTGCGGACACTATCATTTTTGCAAGTATCTTGTACTCGTATGACTCCATGACCTCGACTGGGCTGCCTAATGCTAGCATCGGGTACCCGTAATCGACTAGCGCCTTGGTTGACTTTTTCACCAAGTCATAGTGCTCTGCTCCCTGGACTGGCCCGACCCAGATCTGCCCGTTGTCGGCCTTTGCGTCTATGGTTTCCTTGGAAATTCTCAAAGTATAGTCGACGTATTCCTTTGCCTTTTTCTTTGGCAGGCCGTACCCGGTTGGCTTGTCAAGTGGGATGGCAATGTCTGTCATTATCCTTTGCTCAAATGACGCCATGTCTGCCGATGATACATCTACCTCGCCGTACTCTAGAACCTGGTAGCCGCCTGAGTCTGTCATCACAACGCCATCGTAGTTTATGATGTCGTGAATTCCGCGCCTTACCGCCTCCTCTCCAAACCTTTTCATTGTAATGTACGCGTTTGTTATGACCAGGCCAAAGCCCATCTGTTTTAGCTTCTGGGCGGGAATTTTCTGTGAAACCGGGTGAATCACCGGAACAAATGCTGGCGTCTCCACCCTGCCGTGGTTTGTGTGCAAAATTCCAATTCTTGCGGCAAGGTCAGTCTTTAGTATTTCAAACATGGAATCACCGATTTGGGAAAAACTTGGCAAGGTCGTTTTTCCTTGCGATCATTCCGAGCCAGTCAACATCATTGCCCCTGAACTTCTTTTTTAGAATCAGTTTGACCTTGTTTACCGTCTGGGATACGGTGATGTTACTGGTGTCAATCTGGTGTGATTTTTGCAATCCGAATTTTTTGATAGAGTCGTACG
>DATIGB010000251.1:0-12357 GCA_035454985.1 Candidatus Nitrosotenuis sp. | reverse complement strand
CATACAATTCATCATGCCAGATTCCCGTTAAATCCGAAAATTACAAATTTGTATATCCACAAAAGAACGAGTCCTATCAACTGCGGGTGAACGAAACAGGCACATACACCATTTCTGCTAATTTTGGAGATAATTCGCTGGAGAAGGAATTTGTTGTAAAAGATAATACCAAGATAAAATATCATACAGGATACAGCAATCTCATACAAGAATAAAATGGAAAAATCGCATCTTGTCACGTTATCAATAATTGGGATTTTTGCAATCGGAATCTTGGGAATGTTGTACTATCAGCAAGCCTACACACAGAATTGTGAGAATGAAGGAGGCTCCATGACTGGAGCATTATCATGTAACACAACTTTATCTTTTTGTGAAGAAGGTTTTGTGCCGCAGAATGACAAATGCATTCGTAAAATGAACATAGTCGATGTTGTGATTCCTCTTGGCGCTTCAAATCCAGATACTCAGAAAAGATATGAACCAAATATGGTCAGAATTGTAATTGGCATCAACAACACAGTACGATGGATAAATCAAGATGATGTCACAACAACACTCGTAGCAGATGATGATAGTTGGACAGCAGATCTGATAAAGTCTGGAAACTCGACATCAATTACGTTTAACCGTACTGGAACTTTTGGCTATCATGGAGAGCCACATCCGTGGCAAAGGGGAACAATCATGGTTTATCGTGGAGATAATCCATCAGAAAAAGAAATTCTTGCTGACTTTCAATCAAAATTAATCACAAAGGAGCAAGCTATGAAAATAGTACGAGGATATATTCAGCAATACAATGTCACATTGTCAGAATCACAAGATCCAAATTTTCATTCAGTCAGCGATCTGACATACGTTACACTTGGAGGCAGTGGTTCTTTTAGTAGAATTGAAGTGAACACGACTACCGGAATTCCAGAAACCGGAATAAGTCCATGGTGGATAGATCTTGAAAAATCATATATCGGCTTGCCAAGTAACCGAAATGAAAATGGATTTGTGGCGTGGGTGATTGTTTTTAGAACGTGTGACAATTGTGCGGTACCATTTCTTCCAATATTTGTGGTGGATGCTATAACTGGTAAGGTGGTAGCAGAACCAAGATATTTTGATCCAAACCAACAGTACCAGTGAAATTAAGATCTTTATTCTTCTGCAAATAATGAAATTTCTCAAAATTCCACACAAAATTCGGTCTAAAAAGTCCAGAACAGATATGAAAATTGTGTTCTTTTAGTGTTAGCACAATGTTGCGTATCGTGTCAATATACATTCCAATTATTCCCACGCATCTTTGTTGGTACGATAAAGGTTATTACGATATTCAGTATTCTGCCAATCCAATTAGTACAAAATCTTATTTTTTGTAGAGAAATATCATACCGATGTTATTTGGCACTACAAACGCTCAAGCACACATCAGGACACAGTGTCGCTGAATAGTATTTACAGTATGACCCACACGAATTAAAGATTCCATTGTTTGCTTCACAGGTATTTTTTGGAATTCCAATACACTCTTGGCTTTGAGCAAACCATTTACCGTTATGAGATTGGCAGAATTTCGAATCAACTCGCTCTTTGGTTTTATCATTTCCGTCAAGCCACCCTCTTTGAATCAGATTTTGCATGGTTTCTGGTTTAACACAAACAAGGTTTCCATTGCTTGCCTTGTGTGCGAGATCCAATCCAGATCCACATTGGATCTCGTCTAGCAAGATGCCAGATTTAATCTGGTTTGTTATGGAATTCAGATTAGAGCGTACAATTAGCCAGTTATCAGATGAAAAATTCTGTCGGAGTGGATAAGATAGTGCTGTTGAATTCGTTTTATCCCACACAAACACTTCATAAAAATAAATTCCATTTGATTGTGGGATCCATGAATACTCAATATTGATACTTGTTTGTGCACCGATATGGGCTGGGATTGTTTTGATATATGCGATTTTGCTTTCTGGATATTCAGACAGGTCTCCCTCAGTAATGCTTTTCGGAGATTTTTTTATCTGAATAATCCAGTTAAAATCTAGATCTTTTCTTGAGGTGTTAGTGATGTTTGCAGATATTACAATTGGTTTTTTTGGATCTGCAGTACTTCTTTCTTCATAATTCATTCCATCTTTGATTACGATTGGTTTGTAGTATTGGAATATCATTGAAGAGTTATCGGATTCCGCATACAGGTTTACACTGAATGGTGTTTTGGAAGCAGGTAGGAGTGCATATAGGACAAAATTTTTGGTCTCAAATCCATTTAATGTGACAGGCTGAACTGAGTCATCGGAATAGCCAGCAACTCCAAGAACACCATCATTTTTGTCTCTAAGGCTCGCAACAACATAGACGTTTTCTGTTTTTTCTGAATTAGTGTTGGTAATGTTTCCATTGATCTGCCATTTGGTAAAGATGTCTCCATTTTTTCCATGAACAGTGCTAACATTGATCATGTCATTAGAAGAGACAACTAGATCTGCGGGTTTCCAAGAGAAATAGTCGAGTGTGTTCGTACCATAAGATTGAAGAGTATTTATCTTCTGCACAGTCTTTGTGTCAATATCTTTTAGCATAACTTGAAATGGAAACGTCGCAATAGGCGGTATTACAACTCCACCCCTTATCGGAAGAACACCAGTCAATAGAACATCTTTTTCCAATAGTAGGTTATTGTCTTTGTCTAGAAATGCAACGTGATAACCTGCGTTTCCAAATGGCTCTTCTCGATAAGAGTCATTGATCAGTTCGCCATTTAATACGAAATCTCCGGTTACTGGATCAATGTAATAATTCAGGTTGTATGGAAAGCAACAAATTGCATTAGCTGGATTCAAGGACAGCATCAAAACCAGCATTACAAGAAAAAAGGCAAATAATCCGACAAATATTCTCATGAAAAGCCAAAACGCATAATTTTCCTTAAATCTTGCGTATCTTTTCTTTATGAAATTGCTCTACAATCATGAAAACTATTTCCTTTGACGTTATCACAATGTTTCGTATTGTGTCAATATACATTGCAGTGAACCTGTGCGTATTTTTAGCATTGTCGTAGGTTTATGGATCTAGAATATTCATATTGATAAGCTTACGAAATTCCCCATGGGTCATAACATCGCCTTTACGCCAATCATTTGAGCACTGCTGCAATTTCACCTATAGGACCAGGCGTCATGCAATACTTTCCTTACTCATTAATATAATACGGTATTATGCTTACCATATCTGATTCTCATTGCTGGAAATCTGATCTATCTTTTATTGTTTTAATTAGAATGTTGACGTAGTGAGGTGCAAATAGAGTAGTGTCAAACAAACAAGCAGATTCTGAACAAATTAAAGAAAAACAAGATGTAAAAAATAAATCTGATTTAGAGGCAGTAAAAGCAATTTCCATGCAAGTCCAGCATGACATTACCCACATTCAACACGAAAATTTGCAAAGTTTTAGGAAAGCTGGGACAATGTACTATCAGGCTTTTTTGGCAGGACTGTGTTTGATCGGTGCTGGATTCAGCCTAGCAGTTTGGACAATAACCACATCTAATAGTCAACCCAACATCACTATGATCACTGGAATTTTATCTGGAATTTTTGGGGTAGGCGGAATCATAGACATAACTATGTTGCTTTTTAGACCTGCACGGGATTTACAACGGAGTAGAGCTTCTGCATCGCAGCTTGCAATGGCAACAAATGAATGGCAGTTCATTTCAGTTTGGTCTGGAAAAACAATACATAGCCTATACAAAAAACTAGAGACCCAACAATGTGATTCATCATGTATCAACGCCATAAAAGAATTATTAGTTTTAAAAGAAAGATTATGTTCGAATTTAATTAACGAGATTGAACAGACAGTTGCAAACGAAAACGTTAAAGAAGCTGAAACAGTTCAACCTGCACCCAAGTCGTTGGAGATTGAATATGATATCGAAATTACCGATCAAGACAAATTAAAATCAATTACAAATTGGGTCAAAATAGTCAATGAAAAAGCTAATGAAACTTACAATATCAAAGACAAAGAATTCATAAAAATTACAGATGATAAAAAGAAAATCATAGTGAAATTCGTTGATGAGAATGAGAAAAAATCCATAATAGACGCAATTGAAGCAAACAAAACCAACGCCGAGAAAATTGATCCTGAATTTTATAAAAAATTATTAGAGAAAGTGAAATAGGTCTTTACTGTAGGGTCGCCGCATCCCATACAAAGTGAATCAAAATCGAGGCGGTATTCATTTATGATGAAACACGGACACAAAACACATCTCTGATAGAAGGTTAATCAAAATAGCCTTGTTTAGTGATCTGTGAATATTCACAAATAAAGAGCAACAAGCAGATTTAGAGAAAATTATTTTCTTTCAGAATCATCAGTGTTATGTATTGTGTCAATATACTTGGCAAGATAAAAGGATAAAGCACGTATAAGACTAGCTGCCTTGTTGCTAAAAAACTTACAAAAATTTACGACGTCCGTACCGTGGATTGTTTTTGCACTGTGCTTTGGGGTAGCGAATTTTATTTTTGGCAATAATTTTTATAATTTCATTATTGGGTTTATTTTGATATTTGTTGCAGTGCAGAGCGCCCTTTGGAGAAGAAGAAAAAGCAAAACATCAACCTAGACATACATAAACCTTGGGCTGGAACGGCGCCAAGAAATTCAACAACACATTGATATGCAATACTGCAAAAACCAATTGTCGTTGCAAAAATCAGCCCTGATATTGTTTTTCTCAGCCATCTTATTTTTATCAGTAATTTCAGTGTCGGATGTAAGTGCGATAAAGACAAAAGGACTTGTTTTAGGCGAAAAAGCCACACATGTAGCAAAAATATCCGCAGGATACACACACTCACTTGAGCTAAAATCGGACGGGACAGTTTTGGCACGGGGATCCGACAGGTACGGCCAGCTTGGAGACGATTCCAAACTAGATGACAAGACCACTCCGGTGCAGGTGTCCGGCCTATCTGGTATAGTGGCAGTGTCTGCTGGCGGGTATCACTCGGTTGCACTAAAATCAGATGGAACTGTCTGGGCGTGGGGTTATGACAGGTATGGCCAGCTTGGAGACGATGCCACCAGAGCTGACAAAGCCACCCCGGTGAAGGTATCCGGCCTATCTGGTATAGTGGCAGTGTCTGCAGGCGGATACCATTCAGTTGCGCTAAAATCAGACGGGACTGTCTGGGCGTGGGGCGATGATTATCACGGACAGCTTGGAGACGGTCGTAAACTGCAGTATAGACCAACCCCCGTTCAAGTATCCGGCATGTCAGATATTGTGGCAATATCTGCAGGACAGTTCCACTCACTTGCTCTAAAATCAGACAAGACAGTTTGGGTGTGGGGGGAGGATGGTGACGGCCAGCTTGGAAACGATGCCACACTGGCCAACAAGTACACTGCTGTGCAAGTGTCAGGCCTATCAGATATTATGGCAGTAGCTGCTGGCGGGTATCATTCGGTTGCGCTAAGATCAGATGGGACTGTCTGGGCGTGGGGCTCCGACAGGTACGGCCAGCTTGGAGACAATGCCGGAGCTGACAAAGCAACTCCGGTGCAGGTGTCCGACTTGTCGGATATTATGGCAGTATCTGCTGGATATGGTCATTCATTTGCGATAAAAACGGATGGAACTGTCTGGACCAGAGGAGCGTTTTATAATCAGTTTGTAAACAATGCACCACGAGCTGCCAAGATAATTCTCTAGGTCGCCCCCAATTATTAGAAAATGGCATCATGCAATAATTCGATGAATTTTCACAAGTTGTCAAATGCAAAAGACATCCACGACACACAGATTTTGCCAGAACAGGATTTCTGATTAATGCGAAAAGCCGCGGTCTGATTTTTTGCTATGATGGACAAGCTTTTGTATTATGACGGAATGCCAGCCAGTTGAATAATTCTCAAATCCAGGGGAAAGTGCATGGCCAATACAGCATTGCTCGCCTGCGTACTCGGTAAACAGATGATTCTTTTTCTCTCCAAAAAGACTTGTTTTTTTGTCAAACTGCAGTGTTTCTTTTAGCATTTTGCCTTCAGAGTCAGCCAGTATCAGTCCGTCACCATCAACAATGCATATTCTAGTATGTTTTTTTTCGTCCTCGTCTATAGGGGTGTGATTAATTATTGTTTGAGATAGCGATTCCCACTTGAAAATTGCTCCTAAAACGCCAATTATCTTGCCTGTAGAGTCGCCATTTTCGCGCACAGCCGCAGAGTAAACTATGGCAAGCTCATTGTTAACAAGCTGGGATCTATGCACAGGCTCAAATCCAAATTCGTTACTGTTTTTTGTTCTGATTGCGCTTGTGAACCATTTTGTATTTTTAACATTGGTGTTTAGCAGAGGATATTTGTTAGAATTGCCGTGTGCCACGATGTTTCCGTCCACGTCGGCTATCACGAGATCGTGATAAACAGTATAGGCCTGCAGGAGCGCGGCAAGTCGCTGTGATGCATACTCGTATGATTCCTTGGTGTTCTTGGTCAATCCGCCAGTTACGCTGCTGCCAGTTGCCCACCACCTTACATCGGCAGTTCTTTCATACAGGTTACGATCGATCAGATCAATGTTTACCAAAGCCAGATCAGACAGCCTGTTTCCACGATATTCTTTTGACTGCGACTTTATGAGGTTACCAACTGCCAGTATTTCCTTTGTGTCCCTTCGCATTCGCTCGGTGATTTTTATCGTCTCGTCTGATAACTCGCTCATGTTTGCGGCAACTATTCCAAAAGGTCTTCCAAAAGTACCTGCCCGTGCGGCCTCAATGGATGCATTGACTGAAAGCACGTGTGTCTTGTGATTAATGTTGTCCACCTTGTCAATTGCGCTGTCTAATTTTTCCGCAATAAGATCTGTAAACTCGACTACCTCTTCCAAAGTGAATTTTTTTCCTTGCAGTGTTTCCGATACTTGCACGAATATACTTGGTACTTTTCATTAGAATCCTTTGTATGACTGCTTTAAACAAACAGGACATCATTAACAGGTCTCGTTTTCTGGTGAGAAAACCCAGAACTGCGTACCTAATTCTTGTGGCAACGGCAGTTGTTTTGTTAAACCCTACATATCGCACAAACTGTGTTTTCTTGTGCTTGGATATGGTAACTTTTTCCAGAGTTCTTTAAAATATTGTGAAATAAAGATTTGAAAAACAGGTTGCCAACATCTCCCAATTCATGAGTGATTCTTAGATATGCCCTGCCGGCGCGAAAATAACAGGTCGTTTGAGCAGACATTGGAAATGCGATTTTTTGCAGAATTGAGTTGATTTGCCCAATGTCGTGATGCTGCAAAATAACATTGGCCTTGTTTTCTTGCAACACTTCCAACACATACGGCTCTATTGCCAGTGCCATCTTTTGTTCAAGCAGATCCCTCACTTTTTGCCCCCCTTGCAATGAACAGGTTGATTCTTGTGCACGTTCCAGCTCGTCGATTGTTATCTGGTCTACATTAGACAACCGCATAATGCCGTCAAATTCTGTCGGAGGGTCTTTACTTGATTCCTGGCTTTTTGGAAGGCTTTTCAAGTTACACTTGTTAATTTTATGTTGTGCGTATTAGCTAGTGTTTGTAAGAAATATACAGACATGTGCAATGCTGCCTAGCATTCACTTTCAAATGATTTCATTGACTTTGTAAACAACATCGATGTTTTGAAATTAACCTCGAGAGGATCGTCGTTTTTTTCCATAGTCAATCTTTTGTTGCCACGTCGTTCTAGGCGCATGTTGTCATGCTGGCACATACACTTGCCATCTTTTACAGCAATATAAAAGAGATGACATGCCATCAAAATACAGGCAGTAGACGAATGATTTTTTAGTAAATATTTCCTGTACAGTTTGTGCAGTTTCAGATTCTAAACAACCCGATGAGCATACTAGAAGTCCACATGGGTAAAGGAGAGATCATTACTGCAGAGGCAGGCGCGCTAGTGTTCATGAAAGGGAATATCGAGATTAAAACTAGAATGCGGGGAGGCTTCCTAAAGACAGTAAAGGTTTCACTCTTGGGAAACGAATCGTTTTTTGTTAATGACTATATTGCCGGCGAGGACGGCTGTGTTTTGGGATTGACCGGCCCTCCGGTGGGAGACATAATAGAGATTCCAATAGACGAAGGTAATGGGTTCATAGTGCAGTCAGGCTCATACATTGCGTCCACTTCGGGAGTCGACATAGACACAAAATGGCAGGGGTTCACAAAGGGAATTTTTGGAAGCGAGATTTTCATGCTAAAGGCCACAGGAAGCGGAAAAGTGTTTTGCAACGCATACGGCAGCATAATAAAAAAACAGCTTACGGCAGGGGAGAAAATGATCCTTGATAATTATCACCTTGTTGCGCTCAGTCAGGACTCAGAATACACGGTCACAAAATTCGGCGGATTAAAGAACACGATTCTTGGGGGGGAGGGACTGGTGACCGAAATCACTGGACCGGCTACGATATACTTTCAGACAAAGAACCTCAAGGAGCTCATAGATCTTCTTGGCGTCAGGCACACAAGTGAGACCCAGGGAAGCGGTATGTCCATTGGCGGATTTAGATTCGGCACATGATCAATGATTTTGAAAGTTCGGACATGAGCAAAGTTAAGAATTAAAATATTGAGTCCACACTAATCAGTGTCATTCAACATGGAACTAAGGTAAGAATGTACGGAATACGTCATTTCCGTTTTTGGCAGTTGGGGTTTTTAAGATAGAGTTTTGTGATCAGATCATGGCAAGTAAGGATTCACTAAAAATTCCGAAAAGTAAGAAAAGCATTACACTAGAGAAGGAAATCGAGACAAAGGTACGCAAAATTCAAGCGCGACTAATTGAAAAAACTGACCAATCTTGGAGCATATCCATGGTTTTGAACATGCTTGTTACTGGTGGTCTATCACACACCAAAAAAATGAGCAAGCTAGATTGGCAAAAGGTAAGATCAATGGTTGAACAAAAGTCAGTGAATTTTGACGATTCGATGATTTCGGATTTTGTAAAAAAGATCGGCGAATAACAAACCACGTCAGATAAAACAATTTTTTGAATCAGCAAGGTCGTCCCAGGAAAGATGTCCGAAGAAAAAGTACGAGTGGCTGAAGGGATTCATGCCTGCATAGTTCTAGTTTAGGTTCCAAGTACAAGGATAACATATTACAAGACACCAACTTCATGTAATGTGATTATTCCATTATCGTGGACTGGTTATTTTATTTGAGCCAAGACGGATTCAAGCTTTTCCAGATCATCAATACATCTATGTCCTAAATGAGGCATTGTCCACACATCATTTAAAACTGTGATTTTCACTGAAAAATAGTACATAACATTAATCAATAACCAATCTCGGCGTGGAATTGATCTAGTTGCCAAAGTCTCCAGATCTGTCTAGCCATCTTAATCAGGCAGTCAAGTCTTACACCAATCCCGATGTAGTAAAGATTGCAGAATCAGCCATAATCCCAGATGCATGCAAACAGATGATCAAGGCAAACATAGATGAAATCATAGTGGTCGATAAAAACGAAAACCCGATTGGCCTAGTAACAGATGAAGATGTCCTAAAAAAGACATCGGAGGCACTCGTCAATCCCTCAAAAACCACTTTGGGCGACATTATGACATTTCCAGTCATTTCCATAAATCAAAACAAAACTCTTTCGGATGCCCTGAAGCAGATGCACCAATACAAAATAAGGAAGCTTGTCGTTCTCTCAGACGAAAACAAGATTGTCGGGATGTTGTACAAAAATACCATCATCAGTATTATGAAAAACCACCTGGCGGCAAAACATGAAAAGCATTCCTCGTTCTGGTCCATAATTTGGAACCTTGGAATCGTATTGCAGTTTGCAGGAGTCCTGATGTTCATTCCAGCAGTGATTGCCACCATACTGTGGGAGACGGTCCCAGCTACCGGAATCTACCTAATGTCCACATTATTGTTTGTGACTGGGTTTTTCATGAACACATATGGAGAAAGACGTCCCTTAAAGTTGAGAGATGTAGCAATTCTGGTCTTTGTGAGCTTTATGCTGCTTGTGCTGTTTGGGACAATACCCCACATGCTAGTTGTTCCACATGACGCATCAAAGCCCCTAGAAAACTTTGCAAATAGCTTTTTTGAGAGCTCAGCTGGCTTTACCACTGGAGGATTGTCATTAATTTCAACTCCCGAAAAACTGCCACAAAGCTTTACTTTCTATCGAAGCTACACTCAATTCGTTGGCGGGCTAAGCTTTGTCTACCTCATAGTTACGACATTTTTCCCAGAGCACAAGCTACGCACAATGCGTAGTTTCATTTCAGGCAAAGTTCCCCAACTGCGTGAACTGTTAATCACAATCACAATTCTATTTTCAATTTATATCACAATCATCGCCGTCGCATTGTTTTATTTGGGGAAACGAAACCTGATCGACAATTTTTCTTTGGCAATGAGCGCAGTGTCCACAGGTGGCTGGATTCCCAATTCGCAAATTTTGTCAGGACTGACCATTCCAGAACACCTGGTAATCATAGCAGGCATGATTCTAGGCGCACTTCCGTTTGGGTTTCACTATGCATTTGTCAGAACCAAATTCATGTCAGTTCACATAAGCAAAGAAGTTGCGTTGTACTTTGTAATTATGGTAATTTCATTGACTACTTTTTTGCTTTCGATGAATGTCAATTCGATGGATAGCATATTCAATATTGTTTCAGCCAGTACAACTACAGGTTTTCAGACAATCAATCTACAAAATCTCAATCCCATAGCTGGAACTATAATTACTGTTGCAATGCTAATTGGTGGATGCGGGTTCTCAACGGCTGGCGGAATAAAGGTTTTCAGGCTAATCAATCTCATAGGTATAAAAAATATATTCAGAAAGACCATGACACCGTCAAACAAAAACGAGATAATTACTGCAATAATCTTAGTCATTTCGTTTCCCGTAATTCCGTTGTTTGTTGCAAGCCACATGCATTCTTTGGGGTATGATTTTGAAGATTCGTATTTTGATGCTGTTTCCGCCCTGACCACCACTGGACTTGGAGCGGGGACAGTGACTGCAAGCTTGGATTCATTCACGATTACGATATTTTCCTTCTTGATGATTTTGGGAAGAATTGAGATCATATTGTTGCTCTACATGTTCATACCAAAACTTATCCCATAATTAGAAAAGAGCATGAGACTATTTTATTGTAGAAAAATTATCCCAAACTTATGACTCTATAATTAAAAGCACGTTTTGATCCTTCCGAGTCGTCACAAACAAAAAAGTGCACTTAAATTCAAAAAAATAGCACAGTTAGACCAATTTTTTAATCAATAACTACCTTATATCACCAAGACAGAGTCCAAATGGCTCATCATGGAAGGGCAGTTTGTTAATGTAATAATAGCAGTATGTGTTTTACTTTTTGCCGCCAAATTAATGGCTGAGCTATTCGTCAGGCTAAAGCTTCCAATTGTTTTGGGCGAGCTCATTGCAGGAATGATTGTAGGCCCTTTTGCGGTCGGTTCACTTTTTACAATAAATGGAGACTCAATAGTGCGACTTGGCGGGGAAATAAAGATCCTAGGAGAGATTGGAGCCATCGTAATTTTGTTTATGGCAGGATTAGAGATGACGCCACGGGAATTCATCAAGGGCGGCAAGGCCTCATTTACAGTTGGCACCCTTGGAGTAATCGTGCCATTTTTCGTAGGATTTTTTGTGTTTCAGTTATTTGGATTTCAGGCATATCAGGCAATACTTGTTGCCACGGCACTAACAGCAACCAGCGTTGCAATTTCTGTCCAAGTGCTAAGTGAATTTGGTAAACTCAAAAGCCCAGAGGCAAGACTGATAATTGGAGCAGCCGTAGTTGATGACATTTTAGCAATTGCTGTTCTATCGGTAATTACATCACTTGGAGGAACAGATACTATAGACGTAGCTGATGCCACGTTTACCATTCTAAAGGTGCTTGGGTTTTTTGCAGCAATGGCAATAGTTGCCATTTTTGTTGTTCCAAGGATCGCCTCGGCCAAAATGTGGAAGGCCGGCGGAAGCGTTGAGGGTGTGGTTACTGCGGTATTTTTCGGCACTGCAGGACTAGCAGCATCAATTGGGTTGTCACCAATACTTGGTTCGTTTGTTGTCGGGATGGCACTTGCATCATCAAAGGTGTTTGAGAGAGTAGAGCATTACATTAGCAAATTAGGCCTGATCTTTGCTCCATTGTTTTTTGCAATAATAGGTGCACAGGTAGACTTGAGAGGCATAACTCCAGAAATACTGATTCTTGCGGCCATAGTAATAGCAGTTGCAATCATTACAAAATTGGTTGGGTGCG
>DATIGB010000250.1:0-2894 GCA_035454985.1 Candidatus Nitrosotenuis sp. | reverse complement strand
GAACTCGTACAGAGTTTGTGTGAAGCCAATTGGGGTGACAACGTCTCCCACAAGTTTTTGTGCATCATGATTTGCAAATGCAATCACAGTTGGGACTAGAATCGCTGCAGGATGGATAAGGAAAATGAAAATTGCGAGCTTGATGTCGCGCGAGCTTATCTTCATGCTCATAAATTCAGGGGTTTTCCCAACCATCAAGCCAACTATGAACAGTGTGGAAATTACATACACCAGCATCGTCATCATTCCAGTCCCGTCCGCACCCGGAATTGCCTGGACAAACATGCCAAGGAAAAGAGAGATCACCGCATTAGATGACAGCCCGGTAAGGGCCGAATTTGCAGCCCCGGTATTTGTGGCTATGGACGATATGTCAAACAAAACACTTCCAAAGCTTCCAAACCTTGTCTCAAGCCCTGTCGGTCCGCTTGTAGTTGCAAACCCGATTGCGAGCAGCAGGGCAAAGCTCGCAAGCATCGCAATTAGAATCGACATTCCCCTTCCCCTTCCCAAGAGATGCGCGTACGCAATTGGAAATGAGAGCGGTATTGCAAGTATCAGGATGATTTCAAATATGTTTGAAACGCCGTTTGGGTTTTCAAAGGGGTGCGCCGAATTTGAGCCAAAAAAACCGCCCCCATTGGAACCAAGCTCTTTGATTGACTCTAGTGATGCAACTGGGCCCATGGTTAGGGTTTGGGTTTTGCCCTCCAGCGTCTGAAACATAACCTCAGATTGCAGTGTCTGCGGAACGCCAAGAAATACCAACAGCAGGGCGGAAACAAACGCTATTGGAAGCAGAAACGTGACAATCACCCTGATAAAATCAACGTAAAAATTACCTAGGCCAAAGTCTTTTCGAATAAAACCCCGAATGAATGCAAATGCGGCAGAAATTCCAGTCGCCGGCGCTACAAACATCATAAAGACAATCCCGATCATCTGCGTGAGCACAGACATGTCATGGTCACCGGTATAGTGCTGAAGGTTGGTGCCTGAGACAAACGAGATTGCGGTGTGAAATGCAAGGTCTAGCGAAAATCCTTCCTTTGTGGCAAGAGGCAGGTATTGCTGCAGAACAAGCATGGCAAAGAAAAAGCCAATCGCAATCAGGTTTGTCACCATTAATGCGGTGAAATATTCCTTCCATGTCATTTGCTGGTATCTGTCGATTCCAATCAAATTGTAGAATTTGTTTTCCACTATGCCCAGCGTTTTTTCTAGCGGTCTTTTTTCATATACAATCATCCTGGCCAAATATTTTCCAAAGATAACGGCCAGAACTAAAGAGCCTCCAATTGCCAGCGTTAATTGAATCAGGTCCACATAGGTCACTGACGCTCCCATTGCATTGTGGTTTTTTGCATCTTGGATCGCCTGCTAGCCAAAACCCATCTATTTCAAGTTTATTGTGACTGCCAAGCTTAATTAACAAGTTTTTGAGATCGACAGAAAACTATTTCAAGATGTTTGAAATTTCTTAAGAAAAATCGCGTTTTGTAAATTTTTTTGTCGACTCATAACATACCGTCGCTAAAACCAGCACGTCTCTTAACTAGGCTGTGATAATTTGTGTCAAGCACGATAAAAGACTTAAATCTCGATCTGACGGTACTGGTAATTAGCAATGATACTGCAAAATATCGTAAACGCCATGCCAGGCGGTTCCGAATGGATTTTCATCATAATAGCGGCAGCGGTTCTGATATTTGGCGCAAAGAAAATCCCAGAGCTGGCAAGAACACTTGGAAGATCCAAGGGCGAATTTGAAAAGGGAAAAATAGAATCTGAAAAGGAACTCAAAGACCTAAAAGAAAAGAAGGACTAGTCAGTTTTCTGCCAGTTTGGTAAACTCATCAATTATTTGACTAAACTCGGTTTTGATCTTTTTCTTTGAGAATACGGATAAAATTTTCAAAAATCCCCTCAGTTTGATGTCTGCGTCCACTATTAGCTTTGTAGATTCTCCCACTTTCTCGTATTTTTCTATGATGTGTGTCCCCTTTGCGTCACCGCCAATCACAAAGATCTCGTGCATCTCTGGGTATTTTGTAATGTGTTTTGTCATCATTATGAATTCCTTGTTGCCAAGCCTCAGGTGCTCTTCTACCACCGCTGTGTTTTCCCTAACGGAGCGGATTCTAATCGATGGAAAGTATCTAGGCAGGGTGTTTTGCAGATTTTCAAAGTTTGCCACAATGTCAAAGACGCGGTGGCGCTCCGCATTGATTATCTTTTCAATGTGAACTAGCAATGCCAGCTAGGTTCCCCATCTTTTGTATAAATTGTGTTCAATGTTGAACTGGTCAAGGCACTTTCCCACCGTGTGATCAATTATTTGCTCGATTGATTTTGGCCTGGTGTAGAATCCGGGGACTGGCGGAAGTATTACGACCCCAAGCCTTGCAAGTTTTAGCATGTTTTCTAGGTTTATGGCGGTAAGAGGTGTTTCCCTTGTCACAAGAATAAGCCTTCTTGACTCCTTTAGCGTGACGCCTGCTGCGCGGGCCACAAGCGTTTCGTCATAACCGTTTGCTATGCCGGACAGGGTTTTCATGCTGCAGGGAATCACGATCATCCCGTCTGTTTTGTACGTGCCGCTCGATATGCCGGATGCAAGATTAGCGTCATCCGAATACTGGGTTGCCAGGCTTTTTACGTCGTCAAGCTTGTAGCTTGTCTCCAGAGTTAGGCATTTTTTTGCCCATTCTGTGATGATCAGGTGGGTTTCGACTCCATGCTCCTTTAGGGCCTCCAGCATTCGCACGCCGTAAACCACTCCGGTGCTTCCGGTGATTCCTATCACAAGCTTCATGGGTATTATTCTGTGGTGGGATTATTTTAATCTCTGACGTATTTGCAGCCTAGTGGGCAAAGAAGTTTAATTATATTAC
>DATIGB010000249.1:0-2773 GCA_035454985.1 Candidatus Nitrosotenuis sp. | reverse complement strand
TGGAAACGACGTGATAAACAACACGAGTGACGAGAGGGCACCGACAATTATTCCGCCCATTACGCTGGATTGTGTTACTTGTTGCGTCTGTATGAAATAAGTGCCAAGCACTATCATCGTTCCTTTTATTCCGACAAATATTTCGCCAAGGCCAGAATCGACTATTTTTGTAGAATAAAAGTAGATAGACAAAATCGCAAATCCAAGAATTACCGCAATTATCCAGCCATAAATCACAATAAAGTAAAGTCCCGCAAGCGAGCCAAGAATCAAAAACGCTACCCCCGCCCAGTACACGTGAGACGGCTTGAGCAGCCCTTCCGGTAGCACCCCTGTCCCACCGCTGAATTTGGTTCGTTTTGTTATGGTATCTATTCCGCGTTTGTAATCCCAATAGTCGTTTAGAAGATCAACACTTGCATGCAATGAAATGACGCCGCCCATCGTCACTACAGAATGCAGCACGTCCAGTCTTCCGGTGTTCCAATACGACATGGAAAGCCCCAGGGAGACTGCAATTACAGATGCCAAAAGAAACTTGATTCTGATTACCCTCAGCCAGACAGATATGCTCATATCAGATTATTTGGCGGCTGCCTATACTAAAGATTCGTCGCTTACACTAATTGGCTTTCTTCCCATAAAGCCGATGTCCTTTTCGTGCCAGAACTTTATTTCCTTCTCGCCTTCCTTCCAGCAAAGCCAGACCTCCTCATCGAACCTTTTTGACGGAAAATCAAGCAGCCCTTCCTCGACGCTCTTTAGGACAACCCCGGTGCTTTCCAGGTCCTCAATTGACTCGTAAAATTTCGTGATGGCCGAATTCAGATGCTGCTTTAGCACCACATAGTCCGCAAAGTTAAACGATGCGGACATTTGCGCGTTTAATTCAGCCTCCAGTTTTAGCACCTCCTGCTTTTGCTTTTGGAGGCTTTTGAATTTCTCAATTACCTGCGGAAGTGCGGCGTTTGCGGTGGCGATAGTAAAATACGAAAACATGCTTTGAGTGGATTAATTCGGCATTAAAAGCATTATTGTCGTTTTACATGCAAATTTTATTACCAGACACAATTAATGAAAAACATGAGCGAAGAAGAGCTAATCGAACAATTAATCACCCAGACACTTGACGGGGCCCTGCAAACAATTCCAATCTACATGACGGAAATAGAGCAGAACAAAACCGAGCTGCAAGTCGAAAACACAAAAGAGTTCGCATATGGGGTAATAATGGGAATGGCACTAGGAATGGCAGGCGCTGCAATTGCCGCCATAAGAAACGGCATGCCCTCAGAAGAGGATCAGACCAAGGTCCGTGACATGGTTTACTCCAAAATTCCGCAAATACGGGAAAGGATATTCAGTTGAAGTTTACAGAAAAAGAAAAAAAATTCCTAACATCAATTGAGGAGGCCAGGTTTGCCACCGCAAACAAATCCATTCCACATGTAAAACCAGTCTCGTTTATTTTCCAAGACGGCTCGTTTTACATTGCGACTGATTACACCACAGTAACGTATCGAAATATCAAAAAGAATCCACGTGCCGCCATCTCAGTTGACATTTACAAGCCAGGCGGACACACGGCCGTTTTAGCGCAAGGAGATGTCAAAATAATCGAGGAAGGGTCAGAGTTTAAAAAAATCTACGCCAAGTTTTTTGAAAAGTTTGCATGGGTCAGAAAAGATCCGTGGGGCGAAAAGGAGGCGCCGTTTCTGAGGCTCGTCCCAAGGCACAAGACGTCGTGGGGAACATAAGATTTTTCAAACGGTTCGTTTTTGAGTGATTTATGGCAGACAAGATAAAGTGCTCGCACATACTGGTCGAAAAGCAAGGCCAGGCGCTTGCAATTCTGGAGAGGCTGAAGAAAGGAGAAAAATTCGCAGAAATCGCAAAGGAGCTGTCGCTAGACACTGGAAGCGGCAAGAGGGGCGGCGAGCTTGGGTACTTTGGCAGGGGAAAAATGGTCAAGCCCTTTGAGGCAGCGGCGTTCAAGCTTGCAGTAGGCGAGATTTCAGAGCCCATCAAAACAGAATACGGCTACCACATAATCAAAAGATATTCCTGATATCAGAAATACGCATCGAGTGCAGACTTTGGCAAATCGTTTTGTTTTTGCAAATCCTTTGCAAGCTTGTCCCCCATTCCCTGTGCGGCCTTGATCTTTCGCTGCCCAACCCAATAGTATGCCTCATCAATTGTGTCCTTTGCAATCAATACAAACAGCTTTCCGACAGACTTGCGTCCGGTCCTCCCCTTTCTCTGGACAAACCGAATTGAGCTTGGGACGTTGTCGAAAAATATCACATTGTTTACCTCGGATATGTCAAGGCCCTCCTCGCCTACGCGTGTCGCAACCAGCACCCGGTATGTCCCCTCTCGGAATTTTTGCACGGTTTCAATTTGCTCTTTCTGCTTTAGTCCGGTGTCGCCTGCCTTTCCGATGAGAAATCCGGCTGCGATTCCCATTTCCACCAGCTTTTGATGTATGATGTCGACTGAGTCGCGATAGCTGGTGAACACTATTGCCTTTCCCTGAATTATTTTTATTATTTCTGCGAGCTTTACTATTTTGCTGTGCTCGATTCCCTTTTCCTGCGCGGCCTTTGCATACGCAAGTGCCTTCAAAAAGTTGGAGTCGTTTTCAAAAAGGTCCTTTATTCCGGCTCCCTTTTTTTCCCTTGTCCTCTCACAGAACCTAAGAAACGAGGTTATGCCGTGTGACTCTAAAATGTTTAGCGCATAGTGCAGCCGAATTGCAGTGAAGAGCGGT
>DATIGB010000248.1:0-4493 GCA_035454985.1 Candidatus Nitrosotenuis sp. | reverse complement strand
GCCAGTATCACTGCTGCGTCTATAGAATTTTTAAGAATTAGTGATAATACCGATGCGGAAATCAGGATCAGAATTATGGGACTCTTGAATTGAGTGAGAAATAGTGTCAATAGATCTGTTTTCTTTTTTGGCTTTAGGATGTTTGAGCCATATTGTATCAGGTTTTCTCTTGCAACATCGGCAGTTAGGCCATTTTCCGATGTGTGAAATTGTGTAAAAAGGTCTTTGACTGTTGGTTCAGCATTCATGATTAATTCTTGTGCAGGTTTTTCTTTATTATTTTGATCTCTTTTTTAGAACTATTTTTCATGTGAATATTATCGTAGATCTTATAATATTAGCAAGATCCACAATATCAAAACTGAAAATCAGTGTGTATACCCGGCATAATTTGGTTTTTGGCACACATCTGACACGAACTTGTGACCATATGCATTCTTTTGTAATGCTTTGTAGTGAAATTCTCTGAATTCCAACATTGATAATTGTTCTTAGATTTAAAACAAGACATATGAATTGACGCTGTATGGCAGATGTTCTAGATAGACCAGTTTCCGAATTTATGGAAACGCGATTGCTAGCACAAGTAAGTGAACTGACAATAACTGACGCAGTAAATACGATGATGGAAAACGGGATAGACAGTTTAATTGTTCTTGAAGATAACGAGATAGCTGGTATTGTGACTTACAAGGACATACTTTATGACGTCGTTGCAAAAGGTAGAGATCCCCTAAAAACTACAATAAAAGAGATCATGCGCAAGCCGCTCATTGTCATACACAGGAATGCAAAGGTAAGAGAAGCCATATCATTAATGAGTAAAAACAATATTCGCAGGCTGATTGTTATCGACGATAATAGACCTGTAGGAATAATCTCTCAGAAGACAATGGTAGGAAATATGACTGACTATGCCATTTCTCTGCCTGAACTTGAGATCCCAAATAAGATCAGATGTCCATACTGTTCCTCAATATTTGACAATAAAAAAACGCTGTCTTCTCACATCGACAGCATACACATAGGAAAAGGACTTTTTGAAGGAAACCTAGCGAGAAGGGATGATCTGGGTTCTATTAGCAGCCCAAACTATTCAAAAACAATTTAGTTTTTCTGGCCGTAATCGGATCCAACCATATTCCCTGAGGCTCAAGATTACTTCAAGTCTTGTAACTAATTGTAATCAACACTAGTAATCAGTAATTCATTTTAATAGAAAGATGGTTTCTTTTAGAGTTATGAGAGAAGATAAAACTTGTGATTGCGGATCATGTGGCCATGAATCAGTAGCTGAATGTTACAAAAAAGAATGCCAATGTTGCCTTAGCGATCACCAAGGATCATTTGCAAAAAACAGATAGTTATTCAACAAACATATCAAAACCTTGTCTGATAATCGTCGATTGATGTTTAAGTCAGAGCATGTCTTTTGAGACATGAAAAGAATCGAGGCAGTCATTCGGGCAGACAAGCTCAGTAATGTTGTGAACTCGTTAAGGACTGTCGGTGTTGGCGGAATAACGGTTACCCAATCGCGTGGAGTCGGATCCGGTCAGAGGCCAGTAATACAAGGTTCTAGAGGAACTGCCAAGTACGAGGCAGAATTCAACGCATTAAACACGGTGATAACAATAGTGGACGACTCAAAAGTGGGCGATGTAGTTTCTGGAATTATTAATGCAGCACACACTGGCAATAGCGGAGACGGAAAGATCTTCGTAATGAATGTGGAGGAGGCATTTGATATTGCAACAAAGGAAAGTGGAAGAAACATAATCTGAGTGGATTTCATTTTTCATTATTAAGACCAAACGTGATTATCAGGCATGATATTTCTCCATAATATATTATACGAAAGCAGTTAACCCATTTCATGTGCGGCAGATACGGACGAATTCTTGTGCCATATGACGGTTCAAAATATTACAAAAAATCCCTCGAGGAGGCAATTGAGATAGCAAAGAGGTTCGGTTCCAAGATATACCTGCTTCATGCATTGGATGCATTAACGGAGATACCTCCAGTTTATGATGACCCAGACTATCCTGCAGAAATGAAAAAGTTTCAACGGGTTTTGAAAAACGCAGTTTACAGAACCGACCTCATACTTCGTAACGAAGCATTGCTTTGCAAAGAAAAAGATGTTGATGTCGATTACAGTGTAGTCATAGGATCAGCCGCAGATGTCATACTCAAATTTTCCAAAAAAAACGAAATTGATTTGATAGTGATGGGCAGTCACGGACTTTCAGGAATTCGTAAGATAATGGCACTTGGAAGTGTCAGTAGGAAGGTTTCCGAGTTAGCACAATGTCCTGTGATGTTAATAAAGTAAATTCAATGAGTGATATTTTTGAATCATATTACCGATGAAATAATCCATCTAATCGCAAAAGAAGGCAACGTTATGGTGGTTGCAACCATAGATGCCTTTGGTATACCAAATATTTCACCAAGATATGCCATGGCAATACTTGCTGATAAGATCGTATTTGCAGACGTATATAGAAACAAGACATTTGCAAACATTAAACGATGGCCAAAGGTGACAGCGGCAATTGTCGACAAAATAAGCAGGGGCGGATTCCAACTGAAGGGGGATGCAGAGGAAATAACAGATCCAGAGTTAATTGCAGAATGTACAAAAAAACTAAAAGAGCTCAAATTCGATTCAGGACCGGTCTCAGTTTGGGCACTGAAAGTAAATGAAATTTATTCTATAAAACCAAGCGAATCTTCAAGGCTTCCTTTGTTTTCGGCTTATGGCTGATTTGATTGTGCTACATTTTGACTATTAGACATTATTCCCATCACGATTACTCTGACGTTGAATCGTTTTTAGCTTCCTTTGCTTCTTGCAAAAGGTTCTTTCTAACTAAAATTGGAACGTTGTAAAATGTTGCGAGTGCAATCGCATCAGAAGATCTATAGTTCCGCAGGATCACTTCCTTTTTTCCTGTAAAGTAAAGATTTGCGCGAAAAATGCCTCCGCTTTCATAGATTTTTACCCTAACCAAAAACAATTCATTTTCCTCACACATTTGCTCAAACATGCCATAAATTGTGGGAGGAACTTCACGTTTCCCATCCATAAAATTAGCAATAAGGCCAGCAATCTCTGCAGAAAATGCAGTTATGTGAAATTGCTTCCCAGTTGAAGACCGCAGAATCATCACGCCGGTCATTGAATCTAACAAGCCGAGCTGCTCTATTTTGACTTCCTCATAGTCCTCGTCCGGCTTTTCATCAATTTTCATAATTCCAATTGGAAATTAACAGGATAAAACGACATTTTACGATTTCCAACACTGAAAATAATTATTTTACAAGCAAAACAGGTATCTTTGCCTTGTTGATCACATAGTTTGCAACGCTTCCAAGAAACATTTCTGCAATTGGGTGCGGGCCCCGTGATCCAATAATTATCAAATTAAACTTGTGATCATGCGCAAATTTTACGATCATGTTTCCTATGTATCCATCGTATTGAATTTTATCTACAAATCTAATACCGTGTTGTTTTGTGCGTTTTAAAGCGACCTTCATGATGTTCTGAGCGCTTTTTATGTACTGCTTTCGTATCTCATTGCTGAATGTAACAGGAAAACGAATCACGTGTAATCCGGTAATTATGACATCTTGATTTTTAAAGAGCGAAACTGCAGTGTCCAGAGATCTTAGCGAATTCTTCGAGCCATCCAAAGGCACGAGCACTTTGATTTGATTTCTCACAGTTCAGAGTTTTATAAAAGGCGATTAAATATGACTTGGCAAAAATCACTTTTGATAATTACTAAACACGTAAAATGCCATCATTCGTTTAGTATGTCATTGCAGTTAAGAGTTGACATCCTAGGCATCGAGTCTGGCGGAAAACCAGTGATTTTTCTAAACAAGGCAGATGCTGACGAGATTGGAGTGACCGCTTCTGGGAGAGTGCTATTAAGATCAAAAAAAGGAATCACGGCCATAGTAAATGTAGCCACAAAATCCGTTAAAAAAGGTCATATCGGCATAACTGAGGAAATCAGGGCATTACTAGGATCTGTTCCAAGCATCATCGATGTTGAAATTTCCACATTCCCAAAATCGCTGCAATTCATTCGAGCCAAGCTAGATGGAAAAAAGCTACTGCGTAATGAAATTTTTGAAATTGTTACCGGAGTCGTTACTGGAAACCTCAACGAAAGTGAGATTGCGTCGTTTGTTACCGCGTTGCACATCCACGGAATAGATCTTGATGAGGCCACTAGTCTATCTCTAGCAATGGTTGAAACCGGAAAACAGTTGAAGCTTGGAAACAAATCCATCGTAGACAAGCATAGTATCGGAGGCGTGCCAGGAGACAAGACAACGCTTTTGGTCGTGCCAATTGTTGCAGCTGCAGGCTTGGTGATTCCGAAAACTTCGTCAAGGGCGATAACATCTGCCGCTGGGACTGCTGATAGAGCAGAAGTTTTGATGCCAGTAAGCATGACACATGACGAAAT
>DATIGB010000247.1:0-4048 GCA_035454985.1 Candidatus Nitrosotenuis sp. | reverse complement strand
ACCAATTGCTGACAACGCGGGCGGAATAGTTGAGATGACCGGAATGGGCGAGGAGAACCGCAAGGTCACTGATCAGATTGACGCAGTCGGAAACACCACAAAGGCGGTGACCAAAGGATTTGCAATTGCAAGCGCAGGACTTGCTGCACTGGCAATGATTCAGGCATTCCAGTACGAGGCTGCAAAAATTTTCACACACAAGGTACTAGATTACAGTCTTTCAAACCCGGCAATGGTTGTGGGCCTGCTGGTGGGGGGACTTATTCCATTTATCATCACCGGCCAGCTCATCGGTGGCGTGTCTCGCGCCGCATCAAAAATGGTAGACGAGGTAAGGCGCCAGTTCAAGGCGGACCCGGGCATTCTGACTGGAAAATCAAAGCCGGACTATGCGCAGTGTGTTGACATTGCAACGGTCGCATCTCTGAGGGAGCTGTGGAAGTCCGCATCGATTGCCATTGCAGCCCCGATAGTTCTTGGCGTGATACTTGGCCCGCCCGCAGTGGCCGGACTTTTGATGGGCGCAGTTGTGACTGGAATCTTTTTGGCGTATCACCTTGCAAACACCGGAGGCGCATGGGATAACGCAAAGAAGCTAATTGAGATGCAGGGCCGAAAAGGAAGCGAGGAGCACAAAGTCGCAGTAGTAGGCGACATCATAGGCGACCCGTACAAGGACACAGCCGGACCAGCGCTGAACACCGTGATCAAGCTCCTAAACACAGTTGCGATTGTCTTTGTTGGCGCCTTTGTGGCGATTCTTGTTCTTTAGTCTAAGGCGCAGCGTCTACTCAAACTGATCAAACGTGTCTGGCTTGCTTATCCATCCTTGGTGTTCTCTGATGTACTTGTCGAGTTTTTGCAATTGTATTGAGATTGCCGAGTCGCTTGTGTTCTCGCCGTAAATGTCTGCATGTACGGTTTGCAGCTGCTCTTGGTTCAGTCTTGCATTCATCATATGGTGTGATGGAGCCCGATTGATGTAACTGTGGCGGAAAATTGTTTGTCTTATTTGATCAAAGGGGCGTTTTTTCCAAAACAGAACAATGCGATTTAAAATCTATTCCAAAACGCGTGTCATGTCCAGCTCGTCAATCTGGGCCTCGATTGTCTTTCTTAGGGTGTTTTTGTGATCATTGCAGAACCAAAAGTAGCCGTCAATGGTCTCAAAGCAGCCGCAAATCCACTCTGTCTTTTTGTCCCCCTCCACTGTGTGCTTGTTGTACGCCGGCTCTTTTGTCACTGTCTTGGTGTGAATGTGAATCAATTAAAACCTATTTCGTATGATTTGGAAAACTTGAGGTGTTTTAAAAATAATAAAAAGTAAAAAAAAGCTTATGGACATCCTTCCATCTTTTGGATGAAGAATCCATTAGTTTTGATTGCGTCCTCTACTGGCTTTGGGGCACCCTGTGAGTGGCAGAACTGACACTCTTCAGTTGTAACCTTTGCGCCTTTTTCGCCAACAGTTTCCAGCCATTGCTTGGCATATTCGATTGCCTTGCCGTGGTCTTTGACGTCTGTTATGACATCAAAATGCATCGTGTGGCCGTCTTTGGCCTCTACGTATGTGTCGTAGACGTGTATTTGCATCATGTCATTCCTTTACAAAAAGGGATATTTAATTCAAAGAAAGAAATCCGCTGTGTAATTATCTATGGAACCCCATTCTACATTTATGCAATTAATCCGTGGATCTGCTTTCGGAGAATCATAAGACATGTCTGGATTACAAACCTATACACTTGCGCCTGACTTGCAAATATGCCGAATCCTAAACGGCATGTGGCAGGTGTCCGGAGGCCATGGACAAATCGATGCCGAGTCTGCCGTCTCTGAGATGTTCTTGTACCACGACTCTGGTTTTACGACATGGGACATGGCAGACATTTATGGGCCTGCCGAAGAATACTATGGGGAATTTCGGAGGAGGCTTGCAAAGAAAAAGGGGGAATCCGAACTTGGCAAAACACAGGCGCTTACAAAATTTGTCCCAAATCCCGGTCCTATGACTAGATCAATTGTGGGGCATTACATAGACAAATCCGCTCGCAGAATGGCCGTATCTGCAATCGACATGGTCCAGTTTCACTGGTGGGATTATTACGACACAAGCTACCTTGACGCACTGCATCACCTCTCAAAGCTTCAAGATGATGGGAAAATACGTCACATAGGACTTACAAACTTTGACACTGAGAGACTAAAGACAATAGTGGATGCTGGATTCAAGCCGGTGTCAAATCAAGTGCAGTATTCGATTCTTGATCAGAGGCCTGGAGTCATGATGAGCGAGTTTTGTCAAAAGCGCGGAATTCATCTGCTTGCTTATGGGACGCTGCTTGGCGGATTCCTCTCGGAGAGGTACCTTGGAAAACCAGAACCTGCAAGGTCTGGCCTGTATACGTTTAGCCTGCAGAAATACAAGAACATGATTGATGCATGGGGCGGATGGGGGCTGTTCCAAGAGCTGCTTGCAGTACTTGATGGCGTGGCAAAAAAACACCGTGTCAGTATAGCAAACGTTGCCACAAAATACATACTGGATAAATCAGCAGTGGCAGGCGTGATAATTGGCGCAAGGCTTGGCATAGCGGATCACCGCCTGGACAACGCAAGGACATTCCTGCTAAACTTGGACAAGGAGGATGACCAAAAGATAATGTCTGTTGTCTCAAAGTCTGAGGATCTGTTTTCGTCTGTCGGTGATTGCGGTTCCGAATACAGGTGATTTGCAAATTTCAACTGAACGCAAAACCGTATCATGAATAATAAAATCGGGCTGGCAAAAGCATTCGTTAAGATATAAAAGGATGGAAAATTTTCATTGCGTAATAATGGAGGCAAAAAAATCCGGCACCGTATCTTTCAGGTTGGACTCTGACGTAATTAAAAAACTCAAAAAAGAAGCAGTCAGGCAGGATGTGAGCCTCAACGTCCTTGCAAACAAGGTGTTTAAGCGCTATGTGGACTGGGGAATGTTTGAATCCCAAGTTGGCATGGTGCCAGTTGCAAGACCTATCCTTGATGCATTGTTCAAAAAGTTCAGCAATGACGAAATCATTGATCTGGCAGACAAGGTTGGCAAGGGCATTGTCAGAGACATTGCCAAGTTCATGAAGGGCTCAATGGACTTGGAGTCGTTCATGTCTTGGTTTGAGACTCGGATGAAGATGTCTAATTTTGAGATGAACCATTCCGTGCAAAACGACACTCATACCTATATCATACGGCATGATCTTGGGCAAAACTGGTCTTTGTACCACAAGACTGTCTTGGAATTGATATTTCATAGCATATTTCAAAAACCGATAAAAATTGAGATAAACGAACGCATGTTTGAGATTGTCTTTTCTGACTAGACTACCTGTACTGATCCCTTCATCCATGGGTGCAGTGCACAAAAGTAATCAAACGTCCCTTTTTGCACAAACTTGTTTTCAAATGAGCCGCCCTTCATTATCATCCCAGAATCAAACGTTCCGTCCTTGCTGGTGACTGTGTGGACTCCTGTGTCCTTGTTGTCCCACCTTACCGTGTCTCCTGCGTTTACACGTATCGTCCCTGGATGAAACGACTTGTTTGCTGTCTGCATCGTTGCACCGTTTTCAATTTCGCATGATGTCGTCTCGACTGTCTTTGATTCCCTGTCTGCGTCTCCAAGCAAATCGTGCATAAGGTGCCCAGATACACCTGCCGAGGTCTTGGCTATTTTGGAATCTGAGTCTGCTTTTTCAAGACTCACTATCTGGCTCTTTTCCCACTCCCACATGTAGACTGGTTTTGTCTTGGCAATGTCGATTCCATCGACTGCACTGCTTGGCGCATCTGTGACATTAAAGTACGCCATGGTTCCGCGTTCCTCTGGAATTCCGTGTAGGTGGAAGAGGTATCGGCCAGGCTCAGTCCACCTTGCCTCAAATATGGCGGCATTCCCAGGTGAGACCTCCCACGTCTGTGCTTTGACTGGCTCATTCTCCAAGACTCCTGACGGGAACGCGTCAAATATTGTTCCGTGAATGTGGAATCCAAATGCCGGCATGGCGCC
>DATIGB010000246.1:0-5531 GCA_035454985.1 Candidatus Nitrosotenuis sp. | reverse complement strand
ATTCCTTGGGGGCATTTGATTTGAAATCCTCCTTGTCAACGTCATTTATGGTGAGCGAGCCTTCTGCTGGTGCTTTGTGAAAAAACACGGTGCGCTCTGAAGAATTCATTGGATCCAAGTCTTTGGTCTTGGCTGAGGACTCGACGTCGTCTTTTCTGGTAATGAATCTGCGCACGTAGTTTCTACAAATTTTTTTATTAAAAAAATGTGTTTTTTCATTCGAACAAACAATATCGCTCAGATCTACGAATGACCATTGGGCTGGATTACGTGTGCTTTTTGTACAAACACAAGGTTAATTGGATTTTAGTCTCAGTTAGGGAAGAAATGGTAAAAAAATCATCGATCATAATCATAGAAGATGACGTAGACATGGCATCAATATTTGATGAATGGGCAAAGTCAGCAGAAATTTCCGTTTTAGGCATAGGTCATGACGGAAAAGAGGCAGTCGAGCTGTTTGAGAAGCACAGGCCGCAAATAGTCATACTTGACTTGATGATGCCGTACTTTGACGGGTTTTACGCGATAAACAAAATACGAAAAATCGATCCTGACTCAAAGTTCCTGGTTTTGACAGCAGACATCACAGAAGAGACAAAAAAGAGAATCGAGCAGATGAAGTCAATTTCGCTGATGTACAAGCCTTATGACCTAGACGACGTGATAAACGAAATCAAGAAGCTCGTCAGCGAGCCAGTCGCGGTGTGACTTTCCTAAAAATCAAAGCCTAGGTTTTACAGTATTTCAGCCAGACATCATTTGAGACCTGTGCATAGTAGAGAAGGCACGCCTCGCAGAACGACTCCCATTCATCAATCTTCAAAACTGCAAAGAACTCTTTTGTCCATGAATATGGCGGGGGACTTGCGGTATTGGAACTGCTGAATTGTGTAAATTTCCTTTCGGTTAAACTTGTTCAGGCATCTCTTGCACTGGGCGTCTTTCATTGGTTTTTAGGATCTAGTCCTCGATTTAGCGATTTCTACCTGATTGGCCAGCGAACACACAAATCCAAAACAAGAAATGGCACAGATGGCAGGCAAGATTATGAGCGATACGCGCACAGTCAAGGAAATTTTGTACGAGCAGATAAACTCAATCACAGAGCAGAGAATTCAGAAAGACATCTCAGGTGGCAACACTGCCGCTCTAATAAAAAAGATAATTGACAACTGCCGCTCTGAAATCATCGGGCTTGGCGGAAGCCAGCACGAGAGCTTTGAGACGCTTGCAGAATCCCTTATGCATTACCTACTGACAAATGCGCTCATCCAAAGCCAGAGAAAAGTGACGCACAATGCTACAGAAATAGACATCGTGATTCCTGACATGCGGACACTCCTTTCATCCCCAAAGGACGCACTGGTCGTGCTTTTTCCAAAAACAAGCGATGCCGGGGCCATACTTGAATCACTAGGAAAGATTGGCACGGTGCAGCCAATAAAAGAAAACATTTGGCTCGTAGAGAAAGCGGGCCTTGGCCTTCAGTACAAAACATATGAGATTGACAACGGCTGCTCATTTTCCAACATAATAAACGACATTGCGTCTTTTTTGTCCTCAAAGGCGCAGTCAAGGCTTAAAATTTTCAAGGTGTAACTCAGAGAAAAGACAGCAAGCCGCTCTCCACTAGAACTTTGGAGACTTTGTTTGCGTCACATCCATCTAGGTGAGGAATCGAGCAGAGCACATCCAGTCCGCTGAGATTTGTAAGATCATCCCTTAGATCATCCACTGCATAACCCGCAGAATCAAAATTGTTTATGACTATTCCTTTTACCTTTATTCCGTAGTTTTTGCAAGCGTCGCATGTCAGAAGAGTGTGGTTTACTGTTCCAATTCTTGATCCTGTTACCACCAGTGCTTCAAGATTCATGTCCTTTATCAGGTCTGCAATGCAATAGTCCTTGAGAATCGGAGTCATTATTCCGCCAATTCCTTCAACCAGCACGACATCGTGAAGGGACTGCAGTTTTTCAAACCTGTCAAGCACCATTCCGATATCGATAACGGCCTTCATCTTGTTTGCAGCCATGTACGGCGAGGCTGGGATCGGAAAGAAGTACGGGTTTATCAGACTTTCAGCATCCTTGGCACCTGACGCATCGGCTAGAACCTTTACGTCCTCTGACTGATAGCCGGTTTTTTGCGGGACCCCTGTCGCAAACGGCTTCATGATTCCCACGTCTATTCCGGAGGCCTTCATTGCCAGCGCAAGGCCTGCAGTAAAGTAGGTTTTTCCAATCCCCGTGTCGGTTCCCGTAATAAAGTATGATTTCAACAAAAAAAATCCATACAGTTGATTGATTAACCTTTTCACCGCTTGATTATTAAAATGAAATCAAGCCACACATGTGATGAGGCATCAGAGCTACGTCTGGCACCCATACACGCAGATGTCAGAATGGGACAGTTTTACAAAGATTGTAAGGGGCCATGGAATGTGGCTCATAGACTCTGACGGAAACAGGATTCTTGACGGGGTGGCAAGCATGTGGTGCAACGTGTGGGGCCACTCAAAAAAAGAGCTCATCCGCGCAATAAACAGGCAGTCTGAGAAAATCGTGCACTCGTCCCTGTTTAATCTCACAAACGAGCAGGCAGAGTCGCTTGCCAAAAGGCTAGTCGACATCTCCCCCAACATGCACAGGGTGTTTTATTCAGACGACGGCTCCACCGCAATGGAAGTCTCGTTCAAAATGGCCCTGCAGTACTGGCAGAATCGGGGCGAAAAAGCCAGGTCCCAGTTTGCGACCCTCCAAAACGGATACCACGGGGACACATTTGGCGCCATGTCAGTAGGGTATGTGCCGGGGTTTTTCTCAAAGTTCAAAGGCCACCTATACAAAACAATCCAGGTTCCCTTTGCAAACAGCTATAGGATACCCAGCAACACAACGCCCAAAGAATACCAAGACCAGTGTCTAGAAAAAATTGAAAAGATATTCTCAGAAAACGACAGAATCGCCGCATTTGTCATGGAAAGCGGGGCACAGATGGCAGGTGGCGTAAACATCTACCGGGACGGGTTCCAGGAAAAAATAAGCAAAATGTGCAAAAAGCACGGGGTCTTGCTCATACTGGACGAGGTTGCAACTGGTTTTGGAAGGCTTGGATCACTTGTAGAGTACGTATCTCAGAACAGCAGGCCGGACATTGTGTCTTATGGAAAAATGCTGACTGGCGGGTACATAACAATGGCTGCAACACTGGTATCAAAAAAAATCTACGACTCGTTTTTGGGAGAATACTCAGAGATGCGGCACATTTACCACGGACACACGTTTACTGGAAACCCCCTCTCATGTGCAGTAGCAAACGAAAACCTGAACCTGTACGAGAAAACAAACCTGATTAAAAAAATACAGAAAACATCCAGGGTTTTTGAAAAAAGAATGTCGGAGATCAATGACCTAAAGGCAGTCGGCGACATACGTCACAAGGGAATGCTCATGGGAATTGAGCTTGTGAAGGACAGGGCCAAAAAGACTCCGATTTCATTTAAGAAATCCACAAACAGGGTGATATTTGAGGAGGCAAAGAAAAACGGCATATACCTTAGGACCCTTGGGAACATAGTCATGCTTGTTCCGCCGCTTGCGATTTCGGAATCGGAGCTAGACTACCTAATAGACAGAACAATACGCACCATCAAAAACGTAACTGGGTCATTGTAAACCGGCGCGCAGTGCGACCAGTTAACGCTGAAATCTTAATTAACCGTGGAAAATTGCTAATGTTTGATGATTCCTGATCATCAATTCATTTTTGATTGTCAGCAAAAGATCCTATCGGGCGCCAGCCTTTCAGAGTCCGACCTGGAGAGGCTCATCAACATGCCAAAATCTGAGCTAAAGGCACTCTCAGATGCCGCAAATAAAATAACGCGAAGGTTTGGCGGCGACAAAGTAGACGTCGAGCAGCTTGCAAACATTAAGAAAAACTATTGCAGCGAGGACTGCTCGTTCTGTGGCCAGTCGGCGTTTTTCAACACCGGAATAGACAGCTACCAGCTGCTTCCGGCAGAGGAGATAGTCGAAAAGGCAAAAAAAGCGCGAGACGAGGGCGCAGAGTCATACTGCCTTGTGGCAGCCTGGCGCGAGCCGTCAGACTCGGACTTTGAAAAGGTTTGCCATATAATCGAGCAGATCAATTCCGAGGTCGGCATCAGCATAGAGTGCAGCCTTGGATTTCTTACAGATAGCCAGGCAAAAACGCTCAAGGCACTTGGGGTGCGCAGATACAACCACAATTTGGAAACTGCAAGATCAAAGTTCCCCCAGATTTGTACTACTCACACATACCAGGACAGAATAGATACGCTCCTGATTGCACGGCAGGCAGGGCTGGAGCTGTGTACCGGCGGGATAATCGGAATGGGCGAAACAAGAGACCAGAGACTGGAGCTGATTTTGGATCTGGCAAAGATGCGCCCAGAAGAGGTCACAATAAACCTGCTTGTCGCGATGCCCGGAACCCCGCTTGAGCTGCAGACGCCGCTGCCGTTTGAGGAGATACTGCGCATGTTTGCAGTCACCAGATTCGCACTACCAAAATCAATAATCAAAATTTCCGGGGGCCGCGAGGTCCACCTCAAGGACAGCGGCGAGGAGCTGCTCCTAAGCGGGGCAAACGGCATCATAAGCTCCGGCTATCTGACCATGGACGGAAACGAGATGCGCAAAGACCTGGAAATGATTAAAAAAATAAACCTTGAAGCCTAAGCTCGGATTTGTCGACAAACTCTTAGGAGAAATAAGAAAAGAGGACCTGTATCGCAGCTTGCGTTACGGGCACGTGAGCGGCTCCCACATAACAATCGGAACAAAAAAGCTCATCAACCTTTGCTCAAATGACTATCTCGGGCTGCAGGTAAAGAAGGGCGCAATAAGCCAGGCGCAGTCAAGCTCGCGTCTTGTGTCTGGCAATGACGTCTCCTTTGAGAGGCTTGAAAAAAAACTCGCAGCTCACAAGTCGCAGGACGCATCGCTTGTTTTTCCCACAGGATACATGGCAAACCTTGGCGTCATATCCGCGCTGGTTGGAAAAAAGGATTTGATACTAAGCGACGAGCTGAACCATGCCAGCATAATTGAGGCGTGCAAGCTTACCGGTGCAAGGGTCCTAGTCTACAGGCACAACGACACGGAGGATCTGGCAAACAAAATCAGAATGCACGGCAAGACTCGCAAGTTCGTAATCACCGAGGGGATTTTCAGCATGGACGGGGATTTTGCAAGACTAAAGGAGATGACTGAGGTGACTGAAAAAAACAATGCAATTTTGATCCTAGATGACGCACACGGGGATTTTGCAGTTGGAGATGACGGCAGGGGAACTGCAAGTCTTTTTGGCGTGGAGAAAAAAATAGACGCATATGTGAGCAGCCTCAGCAAGGCACTTGGCTCTTTTGGCGGATATGTTGCGGCGCAGGACTCAGTTGTCGACCTGTGCATAAATCGCTCAAAGTCCTTCATCTATACGTCCGCGCTTCCGTCGTTTCTTGTCAAGATGTCGCTTGACAGACT
>DATIGB010000245.1:0-3477 GCA_035454985.1 Candidatus Nitrosotenuis sp. | reverse complement strand
AGGAAGCGGGAGTCTTGTGGTCTTGGCGCTTTCAACACTGCATGATCTGCAGACAATTCTATCGTTCGTCTTGGTCTTTGGAATCGGCTCAATCATTGGTATGATGATGGTAAGCAGCGTCATTGGGTTGCCATTTTCACTCACATTTTACTCTCAACGAATCAACAAGGCTTTACGCTATCTGGTTGGAACAATAAGCATCATAGTCGGAGCCGACATCATCTATAATATCATAATGAGCGGACATTTTTTTGGGTTGAGCATTAGCTAGCAATCCGTGTGGATAATTATACACGTGCACAAGAATCAAAACTGTCAGATTTTACAATCCATAAACAAGAGAAAATAACTCCATTATCGCACTTTCTTGAGGCGGAACGGATCAATTCAATGAAATTGCTGGCAAACTGGAAAAAAGTAAATAAGCTAACAATGCGAGGTTTCTTCTAAATGGAGCCAACTTCCGCAGTTTTGTCCGGCGTCTCAATTGTTAACATGATAGTACTTGGCATTCTGATGTTCATATTTGGCAAAATGTATGTTAGGACAAGGGCGCAGATGCCGCTTGGCATGATCGTGTTTTCGGTGATGCTGTTCTTACACAATACGATTGGGGCTTATGCCTATTTTTCGATGGCAGAGTTATTCTCGCATGAGATATTCCCATATTTGCTGGGTGTGCATATTGCGGAGCTTGCAGGAATTCTGATATTTCTCAAAATCACGATGGATTAAACTGATTTATTGCAGAGTTTTTTTGCAATTCCTATGCAGAAGAGCTATCGAGAATACGTCAAGCTAAACAAAAACCTGTTTCTGGCTATTGTTGTGGCAATAATATTCTCTGCAGTAGCTGCACAGCTTTTGGCAGGGCAGGAACACTATCTGAACAGCAGCTATACGCTGTTGGTGGATCTCGTGGTTTTTTATTCCACATTTGGAGCACTGTTTTATGTCGATAACAAAAGCAAGTACCTGACCCAGTCCGGTACAGTAGATACTCCGAGACTGAAAAAAGATCTCATAAAAATAGTGACATCGGTTGGAACGGGGGAGGTAGTGTATATGGTCGTACGGTGGTACCTGCAGTATTATCTTCTCACAATTGACTATGAGCCGTATGCTGCCTCGATAATCACGCACGTAATATCAGCAGTTATTTACCTAGCAATTGTTAATCTAGGAGTTAATCTCACAAGGTTGTACAAAGATGGCACTTAGTGTTTACGTTGACGGCTCTGGGGGAGAAAACTCTGGGTATGGGTATTTCGTAAAGGAAACAGGAGAATCGTTTTATGAAAAAAAGCAGGGAATAACAAACAATCAGGCAGAATACCTTGGAATCGTCTCCGCTTTGAAAAAATTTGCCCAATCAAACGAGGAAATTACAATCTACTCTGATTCAAAAAACACAGTGTCTCAGCTTAACCACGAATTTGCAATAAACAGCGAGCCGTTACGCGAGATGGCACGGGAATCTTGGGCTCTGATGAGGGCAATCCCAAACCTGAAGATAGTGTGGATTCCACGTGCACAAAACTTGGCCGGAAAAATGCTTGGAAGTTAGCGATCAAAACTCTTTTTGAATAGCTTTATTACGGAAAATAATGCGCTCAATCTAATATGGCAGAGTCTGTTTTTCTCTCACCAAAATCTATTGCAATAATTGGCGCCTCCGACAAGGAAGGAAGCGTAGGGCGCGCAATCACATCAAACATCATGAAGGGCTACAAGGGAAAAATTTTCCCAATCAGTCCTACCCGCGATACAGTGTTTGACAAGCAGGCATTCAAAACAGTACTTGATGTAAAGGAACCAATTGACCTTGCAGTGGTTGTCACAAAAAATGATATCGTTCCCGCAGTGCTAGAAGAATGCGGCAAGAAAAAGATCAAGGGAGTAATTGTAATCACGGCAGGATTCAAGGAAGTAAACGAGGAAGGACGCAAGCTAGAGCAGCAGCTAAAAGACATTGTCAAAAAATACGGAATCAAACTAATCGGACCTAACTGTCTGGGCGTGATGAACCTTGATCCAAAGACAATGATGAACTCTACGTTTCTCAAAGTAACTCCAAAGTCGGGTCAAATTGCATTGATATCGCAAAGCGGAGCAATATGTGCGGCATTGGTGGAAGATGCCAGCGCACAGGGCATTGGATTTTCAGCAGTGATCAGCCTTGGAAACAAAGCAGACATGAGTGAGGTCGACGTCCTCAAAATCCTTGCCGAGCATGAGCAAACCAAAGTGATTGTAATGTATCTAGAAGACATGGGGGACGGACAAGAGTTCCTTAAAATTTGCAAGCAGATAACAAAGAAATTCAAAAAACCCGTGCTGGTACTAAAATCTGGACGAAGCCCGGAGGGTGCAAAGGCCGCAATGTCGCATACGGGAGCATTAATGGGCTCCGATGAAATCTATGATGCGATACTACACCAGGCAGGTGCTATCAGAGTAGATACCATGGAGGAACTGTTTGATTATGCCACTGCATTTTCAAAACAACCGCTTCCATCAGGAGGAGATCTTGTAATAGTATCAAACGCAGGTGGCCCTGCAATCATTTCAACTGACGCTTGCTCCAAAATGGGAATCAAGATGGCAAGTATAGAGGATATCCGACCAAAGATTAATGCCGTAATTCCGCCGTGGGGAAGCTCAAGAAACCCGGTGGACATAGTTGGCGACGCCGATTACAACCGATTCAACAATGTATTGGAAAATGTGCTGGGACACAAAAATGTCGGCTCTGTTATTGTCATGTGCACCCCTTCTGCCACTTTAGACTACAACAAGCTTGCCGAAGTCGTAGTCGCAATGTCAAAAAAATACAAAAAGACAATGCTTGCCAGTCTAATGGGCCTCGATGAGGGAATAAAGAACAGAGAAATTTTGGCAGCAGGTGATGTCCCATACTACACCTATGCAGAAGGCGCGATTCGTGCACTGCGTGCAATGCTGAAATTTACTGCGTGGCAGCAGTCCCAAGAAGGGACCATAACCAAATTCAAGGCAGAAAAAGCAAAGGTAAAGAAAGTTTTTGATGAGGTCAAAAAACAGGGAAGAACCAACCTGCTAGAAGAGGAAGGCCAGGAAGTCTTGCGCGCATATGGATTTCCGCTTCCTCAGAGCATACTTGCAAAAACAGAAACCGAGGCAGTAAAGGCAGCAAAGAAAATTGGATTTCCAGTTGTAATGAAGATTGCATCCCCACAGATAATTCACAAATCAGATGCGGGAGGCGTAAAGGTGGGAATGTCAAACGAAAAGGACGTACGTGATGCGTTTAACACCATAATTAAAAACGCCAAAAATCCAACCCAAAGGCCACAATCAAAGGAATTTTGGTCCAGGAAATGGTAAAGGGCGGAAAGGAACTGATAATCGGCTCAAAGCTAGAACCTGGATTTGGTCCAGTCATAATGCTTGGAATGGGCGGAATCTATGTTGAGGTACTAAAAGACGTCACATTCA
>DATIGB010000244.1:0-2688 GCA_035454985.1 Candidatus Nitrosotenuis sp. | reverse complement strand
TAATTCAGATTCTACGCGGAGTCTTGTAGGGTTTTATCGCACCTGTTATTGCCTGATTGGCATTAGCTCGCAGTGGCACCTTTCTCTTTTGCCGCAAAGGGGACACGGACAGTCACAATTTAACAACGCGCCTTGGCAAGTGGGACATTTGGTGTATTCTGCAAAATCCTCCCTCATTGAATCATCCCACTGGCTTATCGCAGCTAAGAAATTTAAAGCGTCTTGACTTGGATCTGAAAATTTGTTTAATTTTTAGACAAACGCATTGGGATATTTTTGCTTGCATACAAACGGATTAGTAGCTGGTAGCAGCCCTTGTAGAAACCAAACGGCAATTCTGTGACTACGCATCCACTTGCCCATCACGGGCAGATTGTGTTTCTTTCTACTGTGATTGCTACCTGCAACATTACGTCATTCTAAAATAAAAAGATGGTGCATGTATTTTGACCATAGGTCCTGTGGCTTTGCATAATTATTTTTGAATATGATTATTTTTTAGCATAGATCATCGGCTTTGCTAATTTTTGGTATTTGCTTATCTCGTATCCAATCTTGTCATCGTTCTCAGGCATTGGGTTTGCACATTTGCCACATTTTGGATAAATTACCTCAGCATCGTAATCTACCTCTCCGATGAATTTGCCACATCTGCTACAATGAAGTTGTTTCGTATCGTAAATGTTCATCCGATTTCCTACTCCTAATATAATAAGTAAATGAATATAAAATGTTCATTTCAAATATTATACAAATGTTTGATATTTTGATGATAAACATTAAAGATTTTGAGGAATATCTTCTATTGCTATGTTTTAATTTTTAAAAAAACTTGGGGTTTGATTTACTTTTGAAACACTTTAGTGAAGAATGTACTGACAAATTCTAGTGATATTTTTGACCAATCAATCACAATAAAATTATCCTATGATTTATCAAAAATCCTGCAAAATCTATATCGAGCCGAGAATGAATATTACTTGTCATTTAGCAAATTTAACGAAAAGTAAACATAAAATACAGATTTGCGGGGCTTAGTTTAGGATTGAAACTAGTTCTTTTTCTCTCATTATTGGCTGCAAGTCTTCTGCTGCCAAACCTTGCATTTGCTACGTCTGGAACTTCTCAGGTCACGGTAAACGACTCCACATTTAATGTGAACTATGACGCAACAGGCCTTGATGTAACTGAAATTACTGCGGACGTCCCGTCTTCGGCTGTCACCGTTTTTGTCACAACGTCTGACGTGTCGGGCACTCTTGCGGTAACCCTTGATAGAAGCTTCTTTGACTCACAAACAAACGGTGAAGACGATGACTTTTTGGTATTGGCAGATGGCATAGAAACAACATTCCAGGAATCAAAAGATGCCGCATCACGACACCTGACAATTGACGTGCCTTCTGGAACAAATTCCATTGACATAATCGCACTGGGCTCAGCAAGCTTTGGCTTGGGGCAACCTGCAGAACAGCCTCCTGTGGCTACTCCGCCTGCAGAAGTACCTGAGGAACCTGCACCGCCTGCAGAGACACCTGCGGAGACTCCAGCAGAACTGACGTGTGGGCCTGGAACCGTACTAAAGGACGGTGCATGCGTATTGGATGAGACGTGCGGCCCTGGAACAATACTGCAAGATGGAACCTGCGTATTGGATCAAACACCGGCACCGCAAGCAGCTCCTAGCAGAGGGCTAGCATTTGAGCTCATCGCGCCAATAGTTGCCGCATTTGTAATCGCCTTTATCATAATGCTGATTCTGTGGGCAATTGGAAGGGCCGGCAGAAGCAAAAACTAAGAGATAACGTTTCTATCCAAGAGGTACTGCAGCCCGTTTACAAATTCAGAGTCCGATATTTTCTTGTCAGCCCACCAAAAGCCGTTTGTCTTGTACCATGACGGAATCTTGATACTCTCCTTGAGTGTGTGGCCTTGAAGATTTACCGTATCTTTGTCTGCAAGAAATTTTAGCAGGGTGAAGTCTGAGACTGTGCCACTTGCCCACTGGGGCACAATTACGTTGCTTGCAAGCGGCATCACAATGTTTCCGGCATCTACGACATCAAACTCTGCTATGTCCTTCTGCCCTGCATATTCTATTTCAATTTGGTATGATCCTTCCTTGAAAATCGCTTTATCAAACGGATTTGGGGATGTGATGCTTGTAGTTGCGTTTCTTATTTGGATTGGTATTGCACTGCTCTTTGTTCCGTCCTTGTTTATGATGTGCATGACTGCGTCCCCGCCAGTCACTGGTGACACATTGATGGAAATGCTCAGATAGTCCCCGTAATTGTAAGTCTTTTTGCTTGTAGTGATCTGAACTTCGGCACTGGCATTTGGAAAAACAAAAAATGCCATGACGGCGCAAAACAGCAAAACCTGGTATCTGCTCACATTTTACGAAAAATTTGAACTACAAAAAAACGTTCCTAAAGAAACTGCCCCATTATGTTAACTGGCATTCTGAGGCTGCGTCTGATCTTTGTTTACCATACCTGACAGTGCATTTAGCGCACTTGCCAGTCTGTCTGATTCTCCACTGATTCCAAGCTTTGCAAGCTCTTCGCGTATCACCGATAACGGATCCTCTGGAGCCGATAGTTTTTTCTTATTTTTTTCTTCAATCTCTTCCTGCAGGTGCTTTAGCATCTCTTCTTTTTGCTGCAATTCCATTTTTGTTTTTTC
>DATIGB010000243.1:0-2028 GCA_035454985.1 Candidatus Nitrosotenuis sp. | reverse complement strand
AGCGGGTATCGATGAACGAGTATTTGCGCGGAATCGAGGTCCTGAGAAATACGCTTCAACACCTAAAGAGACTTCACGATAACAAAAAAGCGCCATAATGCTCTGGTTTGTAGGTCTTGGCATAGGTGGGCCGGACTCGCTTTCGGACAAGACAAAAAAAATAATTTCAGATGCAGATGCGGTATATTTTGAGCAGTTCACAAGCCCAATGAAAAACGACGAGTCCCGGAAAATTAAAGAAATCACAAAAGGCGAATTCAAGTTTGCCCCGCGCTGGCTAGTTGAGGACGGAAAAGAGATACTGGATTCTGCCAAGACAAAAAACATTGTCATGGTATCGTACGGGGATCCATATATCGCGACAACTCACATAGAGCTGAGAACCAGGGCGATTCAAGAAAAAATTCAGACCGACACGGTGCATGCACCGTCCGCAATAACGTCACTCGTTGGCGAGTGCGGCCTGCACTACTACAAAATGGGAAGAACAGTCACAATAATGGGCGGCATCCCGTCAAGCACAGCATACTATACGATTTATGAGAACCTCAGGGTCGGAAACCACACGGCAATCCTCCTAGAATACAATCAAAACGAGGACTTTTTTTTGAGCCCAAAGAGCGCAATAGAGAGCCTTTTGGAATCGGAAAGAGAGCAGGTGCGAAAGGTGATTTCCGACTCTACGTATGGAATAGTCGCCTCAAGAATAGGTCAGCAGGACCAGAAAATCATAGCTGGAAACTTTGCTTCTCTAAAAAACACAGATTTTGGAAATCCGCCGCACACAATAGTAATTCCTGGTACGCTTCATTTCACAGAGTCAGACGCGCTAAAGGCCCTTGCAAGATGCATCGACGAGCCAAACGACAATTCGTCAAAAATTGAGAGAATCTCGTCCCAGATGATGAAAAAATACATTCCAATGGTCCGACGTGCGCTGGAGCAGATCACGCCGCACTACAAGGACGCAAAAGAATTTCACAGTGTGCTTGAAAACGCAGAGCTGTACATAAGGGACGCAGAGACGTTTTTTGAGCACGGCAAGGACGAGCTGGCAATACTCAGCATAGGGTACGCAGACGGGCTGGTGGACGCCCTGCGAATAGCAAAGGGAATAGAGCCCGAGACGAACCCATAGATGAAATTAAAAATGATGAGATTCTAGGAATGGCATTGGACATAATAGATAAAAAAATACTGGCCGCGTTTTACGTTTCGTCGATTACTGGAGAGTTGCCATCACAGGTTTGCATAAAAAAAACAGCATTGTCAGAAGAATACGTCAATGAAAGAATTTCAAAGATGGTAAAAAACGGGACAGTGACAGACGACAGAACGTCGCTTACGGAGTTTGGCAGGACTGCCATAAGAGTAGTTCTTGCGGGAGGAGTCTTTGACATCATTCACCCAGGCCACATCCATACGCTAAATGCCGCAAAGGCACTCGGGGATGTTCTGGTAGTAGTTGTGGCAACTGACAACACTGCAGTAAAGATGAAAAAGAGGAGGCCTCTTCACCCGGAGAGCCAGCGGCAGGAACTGATAAGCTCGCTTGTGATGGTTGACTTGTGCCTTGTTGGAAACGAGGGTGACATTTTCAAGACAGTTGACGCAGTCAGGCCCGACATCATTGCGCTTGGGTACGACCAGGTGCACCAGGAAAAATTCATAGTGGACGGATGCAAAAGCATAAAGCTAAACGTAAGGGTGGCAAGGCTCCAGTCCCCAATTCCAGAGATTTCAAGCTCCAAAATTGAAAAAGAGTACGGGGAGGCAATTCATGGCCTGTAATCAGACTGGCCTTGCCTTTGGTGCAGCGCTTTTGCAATTCATTACGTATTAAACAAACAGACACAACTCTATGTATTCTTGGATTCTGTAGTACTTGTGGCCCGCAAGTACATCGAGCGAAACAGCATAGCCGAGGACGGACCAAAACGGACAGACGAGCTTGGATTAAAAACAGACATAGAGGACTCGACTGACGTTCATGATCGTAACATAACGTTTGCAAGATACCAGAGGCCG
>DATIGB010000242.1:0-2965 GCA_035454985.1 Candidatus Nitrosotenuis sp. | reverse complement strand
AGTTTAATTTTGCAAAACATCAAAAACTGGAAATATTATCAAAATACGAATCCGCAAAGAAGAGAGCAGTTGACGAACCGCCACCACACGTAAAACTGATGAAAAAAATGGCAATTGCTGACTATGAGCCGGCATCCGATTCCGGAAACATGAGGTTTTATCCAAACGGGAGACTGATAAAATCACTCCTTGAGCGATTTGTAAATGACCAAGTAAAAGAATACGGCGGCCTCGAGGTGGAAACACCAATCATGTATGATTCTCACCATCCCAGCATGGAAAGTTACTTTAACCGATTTCCCGCACGACAGTACAACATCAATACGGAAGGAAAGCAACTGTTTCTTAGATTCGCGGCGTGTTTTGGCCAGTTTCTCATGGCAAACGACTTTCAGATATCCTACCGCAACATGCCGCTGAAACTATACGAACTCACCAGATACAGCTTTAGGCGGGAGCAGTCAGGTGAACTAGTTGGCCTGCGGCGATTGAGGGCATTCACAATGCCTGACTGCCATGCGTTTTGCACAGACATTCCTCAGGCAGTAGAAGAGATGAAAAAGCGATTTGATTTGTCCAGAAATGTCCTAAATCAGGTGGGAATCAAAGACTCCGACTATGAGATGGCAATCAGATTTACTGAAGAGTTTTACAATGAACACAAATCTGTGATTCACGACCTAGTCAAAAAGCTAGGCAAGCCAGTGCTTGTGGAAATGTGGAAGGAGAGGTTCTTTTATTTTGTATTGAAATGGGAGTTCAACTATGTGGACAGCCTTGGAAAGGCATCCGCACTCTCAACTGATCAAATCGATGTGGAAAACGGCATGAGGTATGGAATCAAGTATTTTGATGAAAGCAACACCCCCCACCACCCCATAATCTTGCACAATTCTCCAAGCGGCGCAATAGAGAGGGTGATCTACGTTCTACTTGAAAAGGCAGCCCTTGACCAAAAAGAGGGCCGAAAGGCAAGTCTCCCGCTATGGCTTGCGCCAACCCAGGTTCGAATCATTCCACTAAAGGAAGAATTCCTGCCACACTGCGACGCTCTTGCAGACAGGCTGTCAAATCAGAACATCCGGGTGGACATTGACGACCGAAACGAGAGCATTGGCAAAAGAATACGGGAATCAGAAACTGAATGGATAAGATACAGTCTGGTAATAGGAGACAAGGAAGTAAACCAGCCGAACCTTTCAGTCCGGGATAGGCTTTCAGGCAACGTAACGGAGATAGCGTTTGACAGCTTTGTAGCGGACATAGCAGAGCAGACAAAAGAAAAGCCGTTCACAAAACTGAACCTGTCACGATACATGACAAAACGACCGCAAATCATGGTCTGATGTTTGTTTGAAACAAACAAGTCAAAGCAGAATAACGAATCATGCGTAAGGCAGCTGGAATGATGATTCTAGTTGCAGAAGACAGTCCTGCATATGCGTTATTGTACCAGAAAATATTCGAATCTCGGGGCCATACGGTGGTAATGACAAACGACGGGCTGGAATGCCTTACCGCATACGCAAATGAGGCAAAGGCAAGAAAAAACAGCGACGCCAGTCCATACGACGCAGTCATACTAGATTACGAAATGCCAAAAAAGAACGGCTTTGAAACGGCAAAAGAGATTCTTGGCATGGTGCCAAACCAAAAGATTTTGTTCATCACTGCATTTGGCGACGAAGTCGTGACAAAGATGGATCTAAAGGGAGACAACATAGGGCTTATTCAAAAACCGTTTAATTCGCTGGACCTGATTAACAAAGTTGAGGGCACCCTACAGATAAACGGGGGCATCAAATACCAACCCAGCACAAAATTGTTTCACGATTCCTAAATTCCTATTAATTTATTTTCTAGTGGTTTTGAGTATTTGTGAGAAAAATTGAGCTATCGTGATCTGTATCTTAGCAAATCCCCGCTAATAATCAGCCCAAATGAGGATGAGGATCCTGCGGCAATCGTATACGGGATACCGTTTGACTCCACCCACTCATACAAACCCGGAACGCGGTTTGGGCCTGACGCAATACGCGACGCATTTAACAACATTGAGATTTTTCATCCGCGATTCCAGATTGATCTGGCGTCCGTAAATATCCAGGATCTTGGAAACATACACCACACAGTCAACGTTGAAGAAATGACGACGATGGTAAACAAGCTGACTGGAGAGCTGATCAAAAAAGACAAACTTTTGGTGATTCTTGGGGGGGAGCATTCCCTGACATACGGCACATACACTGCTTTTCCAAAGGATACGGGATACATTGTGTTTGATGCCCACTTTGATCTTAGGTCGGAGTACGCCGGCGTGAAGCTGAGCCATGCTGCCTACCTTAGGAGAGTGGTGGAAAAAAACGGGGCGGAAAACATCATTCACGTCGGTGCCCGCTCGTACGTCGGAGAAGAGCTTGCGTTTCTCAAAGAACACAAAATAAAAACAATAACCGAAAAAGACATCCGGGACGGGAACGGCCCAAAACTGGTAAGCGACCTTCTGTCTACTTTCAAAAAAACATACGTAAGTGTTGACCTTGACGTGCTTGATCCTGCGTTTGCACCAGGCGTTGGGAATCCGGAGGCGGTAGGAATCACATCGAGGGAGTTATTTGACATGATATACGCCATGGAGGGGCACAAAATAGCGTGCCTGGACGTGGTGGAGCTGAACCCGACATACGATACTGGGGCAACAGCTTCAATTGCAGCAAAACTGATGTCTACGATGATTGCCATGAACATTAAATAGAATCTGGTATCAGAGAACACCTAAATGTTAAACAATTTCCGAGATTCACTAAAACCCCACCTTGAAAAACTTGGCAGGGGTTTTGCCGCAACTGGACTGTCTCCGAACTTCTGGACCTCGGTTGGGCTTGGCTTTGCGTTTTTGGCGTCAATCGCTTATGGCCTGAATCTACAACATCCTCACCATGCTGCAATTGCCGGCGGGATCCTT
>DATIGB010000241.1:0-2192 GCA_035454985.1 Candidatus Nitrosotenuis sp. | reverse complement strand
AGCAAGTGCAGAAACGCACAGTACGGATGGGGGGCTATTTTGGAGGGATTTTGAACACTCGTCTGAAGTAGTCAGAGTTCTCCTGCGGTTCTTCTGCGTTTTCTTTGACGTTTGCAAGATTCTTTGCCAAGTTTTTCTTGTATCCAAGCTGCATTTGTCGTGCAATTTGGATTCTCTGAGCTTGAGGAGAGCCTGCTCCGTGCATTGATTCTGTGAGATACCCTACAGCATTTCGGCCTAGCGTCATGTTTTCAATTAATCGTAAGACCCGCATTCTATTTTCAACGTCCACTCCCTTTCTTCCAACAAGATACTTTTTGAGGAGCGGGCCTGCCACCGGATGCTTAAAGTCTTGCTCAGACGGCATTGTAACTACAAGTCCGCCGGCAATGTCCTGTGCAAGCCTAGAGATTTCATATGGGAATCTAGTCACGTTATGTTTGCATACGTTTGCAAGCATGTCATCGTTTAGCCATACGCCGGATTTCATCTCCTGTGCCTGGTACGATGAGGCGATGCCTGCTGCAAAGATTGACTCGTTTAGGTGCGTCATCTCGACTAGCTTGTCCCTAACATGAGAGACGTCTGGAATTCCGTTGTAATCTGAAACTGCGGCTGAGGCGCCAATCAGTACGTCGCCCAGTCCGGTCTTGCAGACATAGCTTCTTCGATGGTAGCAGGTGAATCGTTCAACCAACATTGCTGCAAATTCATACTCGCCGTCCATGAAGATTTTGTCGTTTGGAATAAAGACATCGTCAAGAATCATCAGGGCCTCCTGTCCTGCAAATTTCGAGTTCCCTGCGTCAATGTCTCCTTCTTCCATACTTCTCGTATCACAAGATTGGCGTCCATAGATGTAGGTAATTCCAGGCGCATCTGCAGGAATTGCTCCGACAATGGCATAGTCCTTGTCTTTTTCTGTTAGTCTCATTGTTGGCATTACGATTATCCAGTGCGAGTTGATGCAGCCAGTCTGGTGCGCCTTTGCGCCTTTGACATAAACGCCGTCCTTGGTTCTTTTCGTTATTCTAAGAAACAGATCAGGATCCGCTTGCTCATGTGGGGCCTTTCCCCTGTCCCCCTTGACATCAGTCATTGCTCCGCCTATGACAAAGTTTTCTTCCTGCATTTGTTTGATAAATTCTAGTAATCTTTTGTGATAATTGGTATGATGTTTTTCGTCTATTTCAAACGTAGTTGAGTGAAGTGAGTTTATTGCGTCCATTCCTACGCATCTCTGGAAGCATGTTCCGGTAAGCTGTCCCAGTTTTCTTTGCATCTTGTTTTGCATAACCAGGTCCTGTGCGGATTCTGCAATATGCAGGAATCTGTTTACGTGCTTGCCTGAAATCTTTGACATTGGCGATGCCAGCTCTTCTTCCCTTGCTGCCAGGTCGTATGTTTCGGCGACGGCATTAATTGAGGGACGAATCATCGGATGATCCACGGGATCATTTACTAGTTCTCCAAAAAGATACACTGTTAGTTTTCTGCCCCTTAGGCTTTGGATATACTCCTGCCCAGTTCTTATTGGCATGTTTACCCTTGCCTGAACTGTTATAAATATTCAATATCGATCTGCCAGATCGTGGCTAAAACGGGCCAAGTTCAGCTAAAGGTCTTTGAGACTATTGACTTGATCTGGTTTTTTGGCCATGCCTAAAGCAGTTTACGGTATGATCGTTTGTAATTCCGACTGCTTGCATGAACGCATAACATATTGTCGAGCCGACAAAGTTGAATCCTCTTTTCTTGAGATCCTTGCTGATTTTATCAGAAAGAGATGTGGATGCGGGAACGTCTTTTGGTCTTTTGTAGTCATTTTTAATCGGCTTGCCGTCGACAAAACTCCAAATGTATGCGTCAAAGGATCCAAATTCCTTTTGGACTGCAAGAAACTGCTTTGCATTGTTTATGGTAGATTGGATTTTCAGCCTGTTTCGGATTATTCCCTCGTCTTGGAGCAGTCGGTTCACATCCTTTTGCGTGTATTTTGAAACCTTGAGTGGAGAAAAATTAGAAAATGCCTCCCTGTACGTTTGCCTTCTTTTGAGAATCGTAGACCAAGACAGTCCTGCCTGTGCGCCTTCAAGTATGAGCATCTCAAAGAGTTTTTGATCATCGTGTACCGGAATGCCCCATTCGTTGTCGTGATACTGAACCATCAGATCGTCCTTTGCCCACTCACA
>DATIGB010000240.1:0-4640 GCA_035454985.1 Candidatus Nitrosotenuis sp. | reverse complement strand
TTGGAGGACTAAAGGAGGTAAAGCAGCAGCTCCAAGAGGCAGTAGAATGGCCAATGAAGTATCCCGGATTGTATGAAAGACTGGGCCACAAGATGCCGCGCGGAATTCTGCTTCATGGCGCAAGTGGTGTGGGTAAGACTTTGCTTGCAAAGGCAGTAGCTACTGAAAGTGAGGCAAACTTTGTTTCGGTAAGGGGACCTGAGCTGTTATCAAAATGGGTAGGAGAGTCAGAGCGTGGAATAAGAGAGATCTTCCGCCGGGCAAGACAGGCTTCGCCGTGTGTGATATTTTTTGACGAGGTTGATTCGATTGCTCCAATCAGGGGTGCAGGTGGAGAGACTGCAGTAACTGAAAGAGTGGTCAGCCAGCTATTGACGGAGTTGGACGGTATGGAAAACTTGCACGGGGTAATAGTTTTGGCCGCAACCAACCGGGCAGACATGATCGATCCCGCATTACTAAGACCAGGCAGATTTGATAAAATAATTCAGATACCTCTACCAGACAAGGAAAGCAGGAGACAGATTCTTGAGATCAATTCAAAGGAAATTCCGGCAGTCACAGACAAAAACGATCTTGACTATGTCAATTTGGACAAGATTGCAGATCTTACTGACGGCATGAGCGGTGCAGATGTTGCAGCAATAGCAAACACAGCCGTCTCCATAGTCATACACGAATATCTTGACAAGCATCCAACCAAGGAAGAACTTGAAAAGAGCGTAATCAGCGCCAGAGTAACCATGAAGCACTTTGAAGAGGCAGTCAAGAAGGTAAGAACACAAAAGGACCTAAAGTTAGGCCAAAAGATAGCAGTCCCCTATTATAGATAATCTTAAAACGACAACGAAACTAGTTCCTCTAAATGTCAGACTATAGAGGATATGAGGGAAGATCCCTAGAATTTCTAAAGCAAAACAAGATCAAGGTAGGCGATACGGTAAAGATTACAACAAATTCCGATAATCTGGCAACAATAATGCCGCGATATGAGCACAGCGACGACCAGCACATAGTTGTAAAATTCAAAAGTGGATATAACGTCGGCCTTGAAATAGACGACATTAAAAAAATCGAATACGTCTCAAGCATCGAGCCAAGTCAAAGAAAGGAAATGTCACCGACGAAACTCAATCCCCATCTGCCAAAGATTTTACTTCTTTCAACGGGAGGAACAATTGCAAGCAAAGTCGACTACAGGACAGGCAGCGTTACCCCCGCGCTAACCGCACACGACCTCTATTCGATAGTTCCCGAGCTTGATGACATGGCAAACATCGATGCTGAAGTGTTATTTTCTGAATACTCTGAAAACCTAACCCCGGAACATTGGAAAAAAATTGCAGAAAAACTTGACACTTATTCCAGATCTGATTACAAGGGAGTAATAGTTGCCCACGGAACGGACACGATGCAGTATACTGCTGCATTTTTGTCATTTGCCCTGGCTGGATTTCCAATTCCAATAGTTCTGGTAGGCTCCCAACGATCATCTGACAGGCCGTCATCAGATGCCGCATCAAATTTGATTGGAGCTACAAAATTTATTGTAAAATCAAATACGAATGGAATTTTTGTTTCAATGCACCATACCGAAAGCGATGACGACATTGCGTGTCATTTTGGCACTCGCGTTAGAAAAAACCATACAAGCAAAAGAAATGCATTTGAAACAGTAGGTGGAGCGCCTGCGTTCATAGTCAGACAGGGCGAGGTGGTTCGGAATTCCAAAAGCAAGTATTTCAAAGAGGAGCAATACGCCCCAAAGATAAATGTCGATACCCGCGTGGCACTCGTGAAATATTATCCTGGATATGATCCCAAACTAGTACAAGATTTGATTGATCACGGATACAAGGCAATAATTTTTGAGGGAACCGGTCTTGGCCACGTAGGAAAAAACATGTACGAGGTCATCAAAAAGGCAAAAGAGGGCAGGATCTTTCTTGGCATGACATCGCAGTGCCATGACGGCAGGGTCAACATGGCAGTGTATGAGAGCGGAAGGGATCTGTTGCACCTTGGAATAACTCCGCTGTCGGATATGATTTCTGAAACGGCGCTGGTAAAGGCAATGTGGGCGCTTGGAAACGGCAAAATTGACGATTTGATGCTTGCAAACATTGCCTCTGAATACACAGAATGAGATTTAAGGTAACTTGAGGGAGAACAAAACGTGCCAGAGATTCAAATCGATAAAATTGGATTGAAGGTAGGTCTGGAAATACATCAGCAGCTTGCTACTAGTAAGAAGTTGTTTTGCAGCTGCAATCCAATAGAGTCAGAAGATTATCCAGTTAGGTTTTTTCGAAGGCTCCGGCTTGCAAAAAGCGAGCTTGGCAAATACGATCCTGCTGCGGTCTTTGAATCCTCAAAATCAAAACTGATATCGTACAATGCAAACCCACAAAGTAGCTGCCTTGTGGATTACGATGACGAGCCTCCCCACAATTTGGACAACGATGCAAAGACGACTGCCCTGATAATTGCCTCTGCCCTGCATTCAGATATTTTCAGCGAGATTCATGTTATGCGAAAAATTGTAATTGACGGCTCCAATACTTCTGGTTTTCAGAGAACAATGCTGGTTGCAAACGGGGGATACCTAGAAGTAGAGCAAAAAAAAATTGGCGTCCAGTCGATTTGCCTAGAAGAGGATGCTGCAAAGCTTCTCAAGGACACAGAGGATGTACGGGAATATTCCTTGGACAGGCTTGGGACGCCGCTTGTAGAAATTGCATTGGATCCAGTTGAAGGCACTCCATCAGATGTAAAAAAAATAGCACTGACCCTAGGCAGATTGCTACGCGTTACGCGTCGAGTTACACGAGGCATAGGCTCAATCAGGCAAGACGTTAATGTCTCAGTTAGCGGAGGAGGCATCGTAGAAGTCAAGGGGGTTCAACAGCTAGACCAGCTGGAAGAGGTCATCATGTACGAGGCAAGGCGACAGCACGGTCTGCAGCTAATAGCGGAAAAATTAAAGAACGTTCAGTTCGACGTGGAAAAAGAAAACACACTTGATGTGACGTCGTTTTTTGAAAGCTCAAAATCCAAGGTAATTCAAAAATCATTAAGAGAAAAAGCCGTGATCAGGGCGTTAAAGGTCAGAAACTTTGCCGGAATGTTTGGTTATGAGCCATATTCTGGGATAAGACTTGGAAAAGAGCTCGGACAGCAGGTAAGATTTTTTGGAATAGGCGGAATTTTTCATTCGGATGAGCTTCCAAATTACGGAATTGAGAAAGAAGAGGTAGAGCAGTTAAGAAAAATGCTAAAGGCAGAAGAATCGGACGGATTTTTGATAATTGCCGGCGTCAAGGATAAGATAGAATTTGCCATCGACGCAGTGATAAACAGAATAAAAGATGCAAAGAACGGAGTTCCTGCAGAGACTCGTGCTGCTACACCTGCAGGCGAAACAGTGTTCCTAAGGCCGAGGCCTGGCGCATCTAGAATGTATCCAGAGACAGATATACCGCCAGTCATGATCAGTGGTGATGAATTAGAGTTTGCAAAGAACAACATTCCAAAGCCTTGGGATTCCGCAATATCAGAAATCCAGACCAAATACAACCTCAATAAACAGCTGTCAGAACAGCTTTTTGATTCGGATTATTTGGATTTGTTTGAGTCCATATGTGCCAACAAAGCAAACAGTCCAAATTTTGTAGCATCAATATTATGTTCAACAATAACAAATCTGGGGCGACGCAGCCTTGACACAACGCTGCTAAAATCTGAACACATTGCCAGATCCTTTGAGTTACTATCAGGCGGCAAGATCACAAAGGAGTCGCTTGAAATGATTTACGAATCAATAATGTCAGGCAAGATAAAGTCTGTTGAAGAATTTATTGAAAAACACTCCAGTTCCATGAGCGAGGATGAATTGGAGCAGTTTCTTGACGAACTGACAAAAAACAATCGCGACATGATCAAAAGACAGGGAAGTCATTCAAGCAGCATGCTGATGGGAATGGCAATGAAATCGCTCCGCGGAAAAGTACCCGGTGAGAAAATAAACAAATTATTAGAAATGAAAATTTCAAAAATATTAGAAGAATGAAATGTGCTAGAACGTCTAGTCTAGTTTTCTTCTTCCTGTTCCTCTTCCCATGGACACATAATGGCCTTTTGAGGATGGTTTTGTTGTTTCAGGCGTATCTTTGAGCTTTCTTTTGCCCGTTCCGCGACCAGACGTTACATATTCGTCTCCTGCTTTTTCCTTGATCTTTTTCTGATATTCCTTAAACTTTTCTCCAGACCAATTTTCTTCCTCAGATTCGACTTCCCTTCTTGAGGTTCCTCGTCCACCTATTTTGGTAATTTTTCCCATTAGCGAGTACTGTGGAGAACTATGGTTTAAAGTTGTTCATAAAAATGACCTTGAAATAGAATAGATGCGGGAAGTGGGATTTGAACCCACGAACTCCTTGGAGATAAGGATCTGAACCTTACGCCTTTGGCCAGGCTGGGCGACTCCCGCAACATGGTTCTTTAATGCCAAAATAAGTTCTTTAGGTTACAAATACCACAATTGGCGAAGATTCTGCGGCCATAAAAAAAGAAAAATAGCGATTACTATCATTTTAGCAGTGGATTTTAAGGAAATTTACTGCAACAACTGTAAAAAGACG
>DATIGB010000239.1:0-2175 GCA_035454985.1 Candidatus Nitrosotenuis sp. | reverse complement strand
GTTTCTCCTAATGGAGCGGGCCAAGATGGTAGTAGAGCCGGCAGGCGCAGTAACGCTTGCATATTTGCTGAATGTAAAGCCCGCGCAAGGCAAAAAGGTAGTTCCAATTTTGGGCGGAGGCAACGTGGACATGTATCTTTTGGGACAGATAGTGGCAAAAGGCCTGGCAGCGATGAGCAGGATGGTCAAGATATTCATCTTGCTCAAAGACAAGCCGGGAGCCCTAAAGGAAGTAGTCGATGAAATCGCGTCACTCAGCGTGAACATAGTAGAGGTAGCTCACGACAGGCTCAGCTCAAACATTGACGCAGGAACTGCAGGTGTTACACTAAGTCTTGAGATGGAAGGCAAGGAGCACGCGCAAAAGCTGATAGCTCATCTAAAATCAAAGAACATCCAGTTCAAACTACTTACGTAGTGTCATTTGAATTTCTTTTGTACAAACTTGACCAGTCCGGTCTTTTTCATTTCGTTTGATTCGTCAAGCACAGACTGATGCTGCCTCTGCTTGAATGTCTTTAGTTTCTTTTGCAGTTCTGCAAACTCGTTTGCAAGAATTTTTACTGCATACAGTCCTGCATTTGTTGCCTTGTTGATGCCGACGGTGGCAACAGGTGAGCCGTTTGGCATTTCAACTATCGACAAAAGCGAGTCCATGCCGCCAAATGCCGAAAACTTGAATCGGTCTTGTTTTTTCTCAGACTTGTCGTTATAGACCATTATTGGCACCGCAATCACTGGAATTATTGTGTGCGACGCAACCATCCCCGGCAGGTGCGCAGAGCCGCCGGCTCCTGCAATTATTATTTTAAATCCGCTTTTTTCTGCATGCTTTGCATATTCTTCCAGCCTTGTCGGGGTCCTGTGAGCAGAGATTATTTGATCCTCGTGTGGGATTCCAAAGTCATCTAGTACTTTTGCCGCATTGTGCATTACCTTGCTGTCGGAGCTTGAACCCATGATTATTCCAACCAGTGGTTTTTTTGGAATCATGATATCTCAAAAGATGGTGATGTTTTTAACAATATCTGAAAAACCGATATGAGAACAAAAATACCCAGCATTGATTCCAAGCGAGTTTGATTCTGCAATAAAACGCAATTTTGTGCTACATCCAGTCCGATTGTCAAACTAGCGATTGACTTTTGGAGTTAAGATGGTAAGCACTTGCCGCTGCTTTTGACAGGCAAACTAAAAGTACGGCCTTAACAACAAGTGTAAAAAACAAGCCAAAATTTTGACAATTAAAAAAGAATGGAGGGGTTATCGTTTTGCAAGACGTGGAATCATTTCCTTGTAGATTAAATCAAGTTCGCTGCTAATCTGGGATGCCTCTTCTTTCCATTTGTTCATGTCTATTCTCTTTTGTTCCAGCATGTCCTTTCCACCAGGCAGTGCTGCCACTACATCCACAATAGCAACAAGTCTTTCTTCTATTTCCTTTCCCCAATGATCACTACTTTCGAGTTCTTTTGCCACATGCATCATCTTGTCAATTTGATCATCCTTTGCAAGCCCAAGATTTTTACTCATTCGAGCAAAACTAGCAATGATTCCCCCAGCTAGTGCAGCTATGGTGGTGATGATGCCAATAATAGTTGTGAGCAGCGAAGTGAGATCCTGCGTTGCAGTTGTTGTAGATTGCGCATAGACCATATTGGTAGTGATGATTCCCAGAAATCCGATTGCAGCAATTGCAACTGTTATTCCCAGAAACATGTTTGTGTTTGGAATCATATTTCTGATCATCTATGTCGTCCTAAAACACATTAACCTAGTTTAGCTTTGCAGCTAAAAGTTTTCTAAAAATTTAAAACAAATTCTTTCAAAACGCCATGCATTATGACAAATAAATTTTTAATTTTTACATGCAGTAAAATTTTTCACAAACATTTTCAACATAGGGCAATAAATCTAATGCCACACAGATAATAACAATCCACAACTGTCACACCATATCTGTCTCCATTGTTGCACTACATGTAGCCTGATTCCAAGTATAGTTTGACTTTATACGCGATCCAGTAAAACAACGCATGAATCATTTGCGTAGACATACAATACGAAAAAAAGAGCCAAAAGCTAGACGCCGATGATTTTTTCACACGACTGCGTCTGGAATCAGAGGCTAAAAACGCTAAACCGTGTGAAAAAGAGACGCAGTTCAGGTTTGAG
>DATIGB010000238.1:0-2944 GCA_035454985.1 Candidatus Nitrosotenuis sp. | reverse complement strand
CGAGACAGTATCTCTAAAGGATGTAGCCCAATCCAGTCGCGGATTGAACCCGCCTCTATTTTCAGTGTTTTCCGCCAGCCTATCAACTGTGGAATACCCCAGTTTCTCGATTTCAAATGTACCTGTGGCGTTCCCTAGTTTCAAAATCAGTTCTATTCGGGAACTCACTTCGAATGTGGCGTCAATATTTTTCAAATGAAATTCAACCGTACGGACAGAGATACCGAGCGATGAAGCAATCATTTTATTGCTTTTGCCTTGTAGAAGAAGTTTGATGACTTCCCATTCACGGTTGCTCAATTGATTAACTTGTGCCATAGCGAATTTTCCTTTTTAGCTGATTGTGCCTGGTGCCAGCCAATGGTTTCCGTTACCCGCGGCTGGCCTCGATAGGCTCGACCCAGCGGGGCAGGACGAGATAGTGCTACTTTGACGGAACCGGCTTTGAGCCAGGTACACTGCCTGCCTGCACCTTGCCGCAGGCACAGGCGAAAACATGTAGAGTCCCACTACTATAGCCCCGGCGTGGCGCGATCGGGTGCACGCTTGGTTGGACGGCATTTTACTGTAATGACTTGCATCAATACATCTGAACTCCTCTTGTTTGGTTCGGGTAATTCGGTAGTACACCTGTTAGGTTAAACTTGTAAACTTATTTTATTTATTCTCATAGATTATGATTTAACCATTTCTCCATGACTTCTATTTGTTCCTTTGTGTGAAAGTAGTGTTCTCCATTTTGAAGGATTTCAAGATTACAGTGAAATTTAGTTACAAAAGTATCAACAACGTGTCTTTCAGTCACATTATCATTTGATCCATATAATATATACGTTTGATTCTCCCATTTTATTATTGGATGTTCTCTGACATATGTATAATAAGACCACGATAATGTTTCTCCCGTTGGCGTTTGTATTTCTTGTTTTTCTTTAAGTAACTCTTCAGATACATTAAACCATTTCATCATGTTTTGTATTAAGCGTTCCATATCAAGAATTGGCGATAAAAATAGACATTTACTAAACCTTAATTCTTGATATGCTACCAAACTAAAATATGCACCAAGACTATTTCCAAACAGGGAAATATTTTTCCATTTGCTTATGACAAAATTACTTACTATGCGTAAATCGTGTTCGCCATTTTGAATTGTACATTTATAGTTTGCTGATTTTCTTTCTCCATGTTCAGGGAGATCAAAGCTTACAACTTGATAACCCTTTCTCGCTGCGATTTTTGCAAAGCCTTCTGCTTCTTCTTTTTGAGACATTTTCCCGTGCACAAAGATATAAACATTGTCAGAAAGAGATCCCCATATTACTGCCGGAATTGATTTAATCATAATCGACTGTTTAAGCATTTGTCGTAACACCCTTTTGAATTTGCTGAAATCAGCAACGCCTACGGAATTGTCCGCCTAACGGTGTGCGACACTGCCCCGGCTGCTTGACGCCGGGGTTGCCAGGGATCGGGTGCAGGCTTTGTTAGGTTTTGTTATTGCTTTCTATAGATATTACTACTTTGCCTCGGGCATGTCCTTCACCAAGATACCGAAGCGCTTCCGCAGCCTCACTTAACGGATACCGTCTATCAATAATGGATTTTACTTTGCCTGCTTCAAAAAGTTCTTTTATAAAAACCAGGTCGTTTTGGTTTCGTTTTGCGCTTACACCTGACATTTTCCTGCCGCCGGTTTCCGACATTATTGACCCCATAAGCATAGACTGGAACATTTGAGCCATGGAACCTCCAGCCATTATATAAATACCCTTGGGAGTTAAGGCACGCTTATAATCTGAAAGCGAATGATATCCATTTGCCGCAAGAATAAGATCATACTGCTGACCATTTTTGGTGAAATCCTCTTCCGTGTAATCAATAACATGGTCTGCCCCAATCGAGCGCGCCTGTTCCAAATTTCTCGTGCTGCACACGGCTGTGACTTCGGTACCAAACGATTTGGCAATCTGCACTGCAAAAGTGCCCACACCACCTGATGCGCCATTAATCAAAACCTTTTGTCCCGCCCGAATCTGCCCTTCATCGCGCAGACCTTGTAGAGCGGTGATTGCCGCCATAGGTATGGCTGCTGCTTCATGGAACGAAGTATGGACTGGCTTCATTGCTAATGCGCTTTCAGGAGCACATGTATACTCGGCAAAACTGCCTTTTACCATCCCAAACACCTCATCACCTGGCTGAAACTGCTTGACGTTTTTGCCGACTGTTTCAATCCGCCCCGCCATGTCAGCGCCTAGCCTCGGGTTTTTGGGTTTGAGTAATCCCCCACCCATCAGGCGAATCAAGAATATATCAGCGGTCAGGAAATGCCAGTCATAAGCATTTACTGATGCCGCATAAATTTTTATTAAGACTTCATCATCCTTGGGCGCAGGTTTTTCTATATCCTTGAGTTGAATAACAGCAGGTGACCCGTATTTTTCGTATACAATCGCTTTCATAAGTATTTCTCCAAGGTTGCAAAAAACCTAACGGTGTGCGACATTCGCCCCCTTTGGAGGTACCCGTCGCGAAGCACCCTGATGAGGGCTGGCGGGTGGGACGAGACAACGCCGCTTTACCAGAACCAGCTTCAAGCCAAGTATACTGCTCGAAACGCGGCGACTCCCACCACGCCAGCCCCGGCGCACCTGCCCCGGCTGCTAGATGCCGGGGTTGCCGGGGATCGGGTGTGCGCGGTGTTAGCCCGTTGAAGGTTTGGCATTGACTTTGGAATACATTTTGTCAACAATGATTGTAACCAGAATAACTAAATCTAGTGCAAGAGCAATGAATAGTGCGATTGGCAAGTGTCCCCAAAAGTACCCAAACCAGTAATAAAGACCTACAAGGTGTAGTGCTGTGAGACCCAAGAAAATGAAACCCCAAAAGCGTTTTCCCTGCATCCAAAAGACAAGTGCAACGAGATAGATTATTAAAT
>DATIGB010000237.1:0-6391 GCA_035454985.1 Candidatus Nitrosotenuis sp. | reverse complement strand
TGGACAACTTTACGTTTGCCGGAAAAGAAATAATCGACATCAAAATATCAAAGCCAACAAGCAAAATCCTGCTCCACTCAGCAGAGCTCAAAATAAAAGGCTGCCACGTCATATCCAATGGCCAAAAAATAAATGCAAAGGCCGCGCCTGACGAAAAAAATGAAATGTTGTCGATCACGCTGCCAAGAAAAATTTCGGGCACAGCAAAAATCATTATCGATTATACCGGAACTCTAAACGACAGGCTTGTTGGGTTTTACCGAAGCCAGTACAAGGACAAAAACGGAAAAACAAAGTACCTGGCAACAACCCAGTTTGAGGCAGCCGATGCGCGGCGTGCATTTGTGTGCTGGGACGAGCCTGCAGCAAAGGCGACATTTGACATCACGCTTGTCACAGAAAAAAGACACACTGCAATCTCCAACATGAATGTCGTCTCAAAGAAGATCCTTGGCAAAAAAACCGCCTACAAATTTGCAAGAACCCCAGTCATGTCGACATACCTGCTGTATCTGGGTGTGGGGGAATTCGAATACCTCACAAGCAGGCAGGGAAAAGTCCAGTACAGAATAGTCACCACAAAGGGAAACAGCAAGAAGGGAAGGTTCGCCCTTGATCTGTGCAAAAAACTTGTCACATCATATGAAAATTATTTTGGAATAAAATATCCGCTGCCAAAGCTTGACCTGATTGCGGTGCCCGACTTTGCCTCCGGCGCAATGGAAAACTGGGGGGCAATCACGTTCCGCGAGACAATTTTGCTTTATGATCAAAAGACATCGTCCACTCAAACAAAGCAGTACATTGCGGAGGTAGTCTCACACGAGCTGGCGCACCAGTGGTTTGGGAATCTGGTCACAATGCAGTGGTGGAACGACCTGTGGCTGAATGAGTCGTTTGCGACATTTATGGCAAGAAAATTTGTTGACAAATTCTATCCGGAATGGAATCTCTGGGACCAGTTCCTAGAAGACACGATGAACGTTGCGATGGGACTTGACTCGCTGCATTCCTCGCACCCAATCGATGTCAAGGTAAACAAGCCCTCTGAGATTCGAGAAATCTTTGATGCCATATCGTATGACAAGGGAGGGTGTGTCCTGAGAATGCTTGAGGGCTTTGTCACAGAAAAGAACTTTCGTGCAGGCCTGCGCATCTACCTAAAGGAATTCGCGTACCAAAACGCCTTGGGCGATGATCTGTGGAACGAAATTGGCAAGGAAGCAAAAATGCCTGTCAAGACAATGATAAACTCCTGGATAAAGCAGGTCGGCTTTCCACTAGTCGAAGCACAACGAAAAAACTCTGCACTCGTACTGTCACAAAAGCGATTTGTCCTTGAGCAAAAGGGAAAAGAAAAGGGCCTCTGGCACATCCCAGTGTCGATAACACAGGCTGACACAAGAAAAAACAAGCTAATGACAAAGCAGCGCGTTGTGATTCCAGCAGGTCCATCGCCGGTACTGATAAACTCCGGGAGACCAGGATTTTACCGGGTCAAGTACTCGCCTGAGATGCTTGATGGTCTGAAGGACTCGGTCTTGCAAAAATCTGTCTCGCACATAGACAGGTGGGCACTACAAAATGACCTCTATGCGCTATGTGTCTCAGGCGACGGCACTGCAAAAAACTATCTGGACTTTACAAAATCCTATGATAACGAGGATGACTACATCACACAGTCAAACGTTGCAGGCAACCTGTACTCGCTGTATAATAGAACCATTGAGGAGCCGTTCAATCCTGAAATAAAGGAGGTCGCGCATGATTTTATGAAGACTGTTTTTGAAAAAATTGGATGGGATGCAAAAAAGGGCGAGCTGCACACAAATGCGATGCTTCGAAGCTTCGTGATTGGCTCGCTTGGCAAGCTTGACGACGAGGAGATAGTCTCCGAGGCAAGAAAACGCTTTGAGCAGTATCTGAAAAACCCTCAGTCGCTGAGCCCCGACCTCCAAGACGCAGTGTTCTCAACTGTGGCATGGGCTGGCGACTCAAAAACATACCAAAAGATGCTTGCGCTGTACCACAAGGTGAGCACGCAAGAAGAAAAAATGCGATTCCTTGGAGCCCTGTGCAGCTTTAAGGACGAAAAGCTACTGCTAAGGACACTTGATTTCTCACAAACAAAGGACGTGCGATCACAAAACATGCATGTCCCGATAATTCGGGTGGCGGCAAACCGTTACGGGAAAAAGATTTTCTGGCCATGGCTCAAAAAGAACTGGAAATCACTGCACAAAAAAGTCGGAGTTGGAAGCCCTCTTCTCAACAGAATTGTCGCAAGCATATCTGCCGTGGCAGACGCTCCAATGGAAGGCGAGATAAGGCGCTTCTTCAAGACAAACCCGACACCGGGTACGGAAAGAACTCTGGACCAAACCCTGGAAAGAATCAGGATAAGCACAAATCTTTTGCAGAGACTCCGACTGGAATTTGCCTGATCCTGATGAACAGAAAAATCACGCTAGCAGTGGTATTGACAATCCTAGTGCTTGGGGTCGGCATCTCTTTTGTGCAAAACGAAAAAAACTCTGAAAAATATTCCGGAATATTTCATCTTGATGCCACGTTTTACAAAGAAAAAAAACACGTTGAGATAAAATTTGATGACACCACGCACAAAACCACCAAAGTGACGCTGGAGATACAGGGAATGGAGCCTAGCTTTCACCAAGTTTTTGCCGGCTCAAACCTCACCCTGCAGGTTCCGTTTGACGACACTCCAAAATACGGCTGGAAGACAATGCCTGTCACGCTTGTAGTGGAGCATCCGGACTTTGGCAAAGTAGGAGTAAAGACTGACATCCACAACCAAGACGAGCAAGCAAGCAAGACCATATTCAGCGAACCGTAGGCGCTTTCAACAAGAATTTATTCTAGAGTAAAAAAAAGAGTCTGATTGGAACTTTTAGCTGAACTAAAAAAAGGCAAGCGAGGCGCAATCGCAAAGGCAATATCAATAATAGAGAACAATGAAAAAGAAGCCCGAAAACTAATCAAGACAATATTTGCGCACTCTGGCTCCTCAATCATAATCGGAATTACCGGCCCTGCGGGAGCAGGCAAGAGCTCACTTATCAACAAGACCTCGATTGCGCTAAAAAAACTAAATTTGAATCCCGCAGTACTTGCAATAGACCCGACAAGCCACGTGACTGGGGGCGCAATACTTGGGGACAGGGTTCGAATGACAGAGTCAACCGACTCTGGGACATACATTCGAAGCATCGCCTCGCGCGGCGCGACAGGAGCAGTGTCGCATTCCATAAGAAACAGCATTAGAATTTTAGAATATGCCGGATTCAATCCTATCATAATAGAGAGTGTCGGGGCGGGCCAGACCGAGGTGGAGATTGCAAACATTGCAGACATTACAGTCGTGGTGTTCAACCCAAACACGGGCGACAGCATCCAGACAATAAAGGCAGGACTCACGGAGATTGGCGACATCTATCTTGTAAACAAGTCCGACCTTGACGGCGCATCGCAGCTGTATCAGGCAGTCCAGGAGTTCATTGGGATGACTGAAAAAAACCCGACCATACTGCAAACCTCCACTACAAAAAACAAGGGGATTGACGAATTTGCGAAAAAACTAAAGGAACTGATGGCTGCAAGGAAAAAGTCCAAAGCAGAGCGCGACACCAAGCGGCTTGAGATAGAACTGAAGGATATTATCTTAAATAACGTGCGGTACAAACTTGATTCGGTCTTGGAGTCAGACAAAAATTATTCAAAATACCTAAAAAAACTTCAATCGCGGCAAATTGACCCCTTTGAGGCAGCAGACAAGATATCTAGATCGATTCTAAAGTGATAACCATGGCAAAGCAAGAAAAAAAACCCGAAATTCTGACCGATTCTAATTTTCCAGTAAAGCGCGTTTATCACCAAACCAAAAAGGTGCCAAAAGAAGAGCCTGGCAAGTACCCGTACACGCGCGGGATTCACTCCGAAATGTACCGCGAGAGAATGTGGACAATGCGCCAGTACTCTGGATTCGGCGACGCAAAGCAAACCAATGAGCGATTCAAGTTCATGCTGGAAAAGGGCCAGACCGGACTTTCCATGGCCTTTGATCTGCCTACGCAGATAGGCCACGACCCAGACGCCCAGCAGGCAGAAGGCGAGGTGGGAAAGGTCGGAGTGTCGATTGCATCGCTCAAAGACATGATGACTGCGTTTGACGGAATACCGCTGGGCAAGGTGAGCACCTCTATGACGATTAACTCTACTGCATCCACGCTTTTGGCTTACTATATTGCAGTCGGCGAATCGCAGGGATCAAAAAGCGTTGAGCTGAGGGGCACAACGCAGAACGACATTCTCAAGGAATACATCGCAAGAAACACCTACATCTATCCTCCAATCCCATCAATGCGGCTAATTGGCGACATGATTGCGTATTGCGCAAAGCACGTTCCACAGTGGTACCCAATATCGATATCGGGATACCACATGAGGGAGGCAGGCTCCACCGCAACGCAGGAGGTTGCATTTACAATTGCAAACGCCATTGCGTACATACAGACATGCCTTGACAGGGGGCTGAAGATTGACGACTTTGCGCCAAGGCTTTCGTTCTTTTTCTGCTGTACGATAGAATTCTTTGAAGAGATTGCCAAATTCCGCGTTGCAAGAAAAGTGTATGCAAAAATTCTAAAAGAGAAATTCCACGCAAAGGATCCAAAATCAATCCAGCTCAAGTTCCACACACAGACAAGCGGAGAGTCCCTTACCGCACAGCAGCCTGACAACAACATTGTTCGCGTGTCGATACAGACAATGGCAGCGGTGCTTGGGGGAACGCAGTCACTGCACACAAATTCGAGGGATGAGGCGCTTGCACTGCCGACTGCCGAGTCTGCCAAAATCGCACTCAGAACACAGCAAATTGTGGCATACGAGTCGGGTGTGACAAAAACAGTTGATCCGCTCGCAGGCTCGCACTATCTGGAGTATTTGTGCGATGAGATAGAGGCAGGCGTCTGGAAATACCTAAAGCAGGTGGAGAAAATGGGCGGCGCACTAAAGGCAATTGAAAAGGGATTCTTCCAATCCGAGATAAGGCAAAACGCATACCGGCTCAAAAAAGAAGTCGACTCCGGTCAGAGGATACTGGTGGGAGTAAACAAGTTTTCAGAGGAGGCAAGATCAAAGCAGGATCTGCTCAGAATAGACGATGCTGTGGAAATAAAGCAAAAACTTGCGCTAAAAAAACTGCGCTCAGAGCGGGACAACAACAAGGTGCAGAACGCGCTCTCAAAAATGAAGTCGGCTGCGGAAAAAGACGAGAACCTGATGCCTTTCATTTTGGACTCTGTAAAATCATACGCCACGACTGGCGAAATCAGCAATACTTTCAGGGAGGTATTTGGCGAATACAGGCCAAGGGAAGTGTTCTAGATGAAAATTGACCACATAGCAATAGCTGTAAACAATGTAGAGTCTGCGGCAAAGCAGTACCAGCAGGCACTGGGGGTAGACAAGGTGGTCTTTGAGACAGTTGAATCCGAAGGAGTAAAGCTTGCCATACTGAAACTGGAAAACGGAAGAATCGAACTGATGGAGCCGACCCGCGACGACTCGCCAATCCGAAAATTCCTGGAAAAAAAGGGAGAAGGACTGCACCACATGGCGCTTGCCACTGACAACATCGAGCAGGAATTCCAAAGGATGGAGGGGTGCGGGATACAATTCCTGGGCAAAATCCGCGACGGCTCTGAGGGAACAAAAATCACGTTCATTCACCCAAAATCGCTTTCAGGCGTTCTGGCAGAGCTCTGCTCGCATCCAAAGAGTCACTAGCGCCTTCTTTTCATGAATCGGTTCACGCAAATCTTAGTTTGCTGTATCTTAATTGAACTAGAAGAATAATTCCAAACGCTGCCAAAAAAACAGACAGGCTGATTGGAAACTCGGGCGTCACAACGACTGTCAGCTCTACTGCCTCATTGGAGTGGTTGATGTTTTCAATTCTGAGTGTTGTCGGCCCTTCTTGTTCTTTTGAAAATGTATAGTCTACGTATGTGCCGCCAGCTGGTGCTGCCGCATTTTGTCGGAATATCTCTTTTCCTTTTTGAAGTATCACAAAGCCAAATGATGACTGTGGAATGGGCCTGTCTGTCTTGTCCTTGACTGTCAGGACAAATTCCGTCTGCTCGTTTGTCGTTATCGTGGATGGGAACCAGGTCAAATCGATGTTGAAACTGCCTTCCTTGGAGTCGGGCAGCGCACTTGCCAGTTTTATGGGAAATGTAGTCGAGCGTACTGCGGGCTTTTCTATCGATGTTAAAAATTCCGCAGCCGCAAACTCGTTTTTGTCAATGTTTTCAAATTTTATCGTGACTGGCCCTGAGACGTCCTTTGGAATTGGAACTGTAACGAT
>DATIGB010000236.1:0-2371 GCA_035454985.1 Candidatus Nitrosotenuis sp. | reverse complement strand
AGGGAGTTGGAGATGCTGCAGTTTGGCAATCAGCAGCACGAGGCAGACCCATCCATTGTCGAAATTAGTAAAATTCGCGAGGAGCTAGTCGAGAAAAAAAGACTTGAGGAGACAAACCTTGCGCGACTAAGCAATCACATGACGGTCACAAAAAAACAAGTCGAGCAATACCAGTCCCTGATTGACGAAGTAGATGACAAGTTAAGAAGAGTACAGCCCCAGACGCAAAAACTGACAGATGCAGACAAGCAGATCATTTCAAAGATTTTGTCGTCGACCATCGGCAGAACGCAAAACGTCGAAGTCGCAAAGACCCTGAATCAGCTTGCCGCCAGCCTTGAGCAATCAGGCTGATTCCAAAAGCGGGATTTTTATAGAGATCACGGAGCCGTTTTTCAGATTCGCCTTTTTGCGTATCTCTGTTTCAGATATCAGCTCAATTATTGAATAGTCGTGGTGTGTGCGTTCAAGCAGGATCAGTTCGCACGGAATTTTCTCGTTTAGCCTGCACCTAAAGCACTTGACCCAGCCATAGGTCCTCTTGCCGTCTGAAAACCCATCTATTTTCACCCCGTCGATGGCTGCAATCTGCTTTAGCGCCTCGACGTATTCCCTTTTTTCCAGCTTGACATTTAGCGTGCCGGGGAACGGAATGTAGCCAATCTTTGATTTGAATTGTTTTGTGTATCCTTTGAGGGACATATAGTACGCCCCCTCGCCCATGCCGGAAACAAGCGTTCCCTTCAACTCGATGAACGACGGGATTGACTCAAGGCCTGCCTTTAGCAAATTGAACAGGTTCACTATCTGATCATATCCTTTTGGCGTTAGCTTGACTGAAACTTTTCTCCCGCTCATTATTCGCTCAATGAACCCGTTCTGCTCCAATTCCAAAAGGTGCATGGATGCGGCTTGCTGTGAGCGCTTGATGTTTTTCCCAAGCGAGGACGTCGTAATTGAAATAAAATTGTTTTTTGCCCCTTTTGTTAGAAGCTCAGTCAGTGTTACGAGGTGCTGAATTTTTAGTTCAGACATTTGGGCAGTTTATGCCACGCCGAGTTCGGTAAATGTCCTAAGCGTGATACCTTCGCGTTTTGTCAGATTGGCAATTCTGTGTCCTATCACGCACTCGATTCCTGCCTGTTTGGCCCCATCCACTAGTCTCTGGGTCACTATGCCGTCAAGTATCAGGTATTTTATTCCAGACTGGGTTGAGAGTTTTGATACAAGTTCGCTTATCGGTACTTTGAAAACCTCGTTTTTGTTCGTGTCGAGCCCTATTGCCTCAAGCGTCTCATTTATGTTTGTAAATGTTTTTTCTGCAATTTCTGCCATCGGCTTGTCATTTTCGTCTGAGAGCGTTGGCTTGGGTTTTGGATTGTTCATTTCCTCGATGGTGTTTTTTAGTATGTCTGCAATTTGCTGCGGCGTGCATTCCTCCACTTCCACTCCCTCCGGAGCCCGGTGGACAACATCGATATCAACCAGACTTTTGAGTTCCTTGAGTATGAATCCGCCGGCTCTGTCGCCGTCCAAGAATGCGACTACCTTTTCCTTTGTGTCGCACAGGTCCTTTATTGTCTCGTCAATTCTTGCGCCGTCAATTGCCAGTGCATTGTCAATCCCTGCTCGCAGGAGATTTATCACATCGGCACGGCCCTCAACAAGAATTATCCAGGGTGAATCAAATATGCCAACGCCACATGGGAGTTTTGCCTTTCCGTACGTGGTAAGCTTGCTTGAGGTTGATGTTCCCTCATGGATGTCCTTTAGCATTGTTTCGCCTTCGCTGATTGTCTTTGTGGCCCATTTTTGCTTGATCTCCTTGGCCCTCTTTATGATGTCGTCTTTTTTTGTCGCACGCACGTCGTCGATCGCGTTTAGTTTGAACTTGCAGTCAAATGGGCCGACTTTGTCAATGCTTTCAATAGCTGCAGATATGAGCGAGGCAGTGTCAATGTCGGTGCTCATAGGTATTAGTGCCTCACCAGAGGTAGTGTTTGTCGTAGCATTTGTTGTTACTTCTATTCTTCCAACTTTGGATACTCGTTGCAGCTCATTCAGATTCATCTCCGGACCAAGCAGACCTTCGGTCTGGCCGAAAATCGCTCCGATTATGTCTGCGCGTTCAACGAGTCCATCAACATCAAAGGATAGCTTAACGTGATACTTGACAATTCCTGATGGTGGCAAACGAAAATAGACCTCCTAATAATCAATGATATATTTTTTCATATCATAGATATAAGTGCTATTAATTTCGGCATCGGGCGGCGCGCACCAAACCCCAAGGCGCCTCAGAAATGCAAACGCGCCCCTGCGGTTTCTGCAATCTGACGCATGGGATGTGGTGGGAATTCGGATCGAGTTT
>DATIGB010000235.1:0-2925 GCA_035454985.1 Candidatus Nitrosotenuis sp. | reverse complement strand
ATCTCGTGTATACATGTGTTCCAAAAATAATCGTCTCATCTGTGCGCGCAGTGTCTCCGAACCTCATTGTCATTCCAATGGTGGATGCCAAGCTCACGCGCGGCGCAGCAAACAAGCTGCTTGGCCAAACCCCAAGCGATTTGGACTCTGCGACAATAGGAATGGGCCTTTCAATACCTGACGAGGAGGCGCTAAAGCTTTTGGTAAAGTCCCTGGCCTCTCAGGACGTGCGAATCTCGCTGGATGCCAGTGCGCTTGTGAGCTACATTCTGCCGCATCTGCCGCAAAAAAACATCGTACTTACCCCGCATGCCGGCGAGTTCAAAAAAATGTTTGGAATCATGCCCAAGCCCTCAATTAAAGAAAGATCCGCACTGGTTGAAAAGCTCGCAAAAGAACACTCTGTGACAATACTTCTCAAAGGCAGCACGGACGTCATATCAAACGGAGACAAGACTTTTGTAAACCCAAAGAACCTGGCATCGATGACGGTTGGAGGAACAGGCGATGTGCTGTCAGGCCTTGTCGCAGGACTGCTTGCACGAAACCGCAATCCCATAGAGTCTGCCGCGGCAGCCTCATACATTAACGGGATGGCAGGCAAGATGGCCCAAAAAAAGAATGGGCTGCACATTGTCGCAACTGATTTGATAGATAATATTCCAGCAGCGATGAAGCCCTTTGACAGAGTTACAAAATGAACGAAACGCTAAAGCACGTTGACAAAAACATTGGCAATCTGGTCAAGGACCTCCAGACCCTAATACGACAGCCAAGCGTCTCTGCAAAGAATCAGGGAATCGAGGAGTGCTCACTGCTTGTAAGGAACATGCTGATAAAGTCTGGAATCTCATCCGAAATTCTCCGCCTAAAAAAAGGAGTAGCGCCAGTTGTCTTTGGGGAAGTCAAATCAAAGAAAAACCCAAACAAAACGCTGCTGTTTTACAATCATTACGACGTCCAGCCCGTGGAGCCCCTTGACCTGTGGGACGACGAGCCGTTCAGCGGCAAGGTGGTGGGAAACAAAGTCTTTGGCCGTGGCGCCGCAGATGACAAGGGCGAGCTCGTAACTCGAATAAAGGCAGTGGAGTCATTTCTGAAAACAACGGGCGATGTCCCGTGCAACATCAAGTTTGTAATCGAGGGCGAAGAAGAAGTCGGCAGCACCAACATCGAGGCATATCTAAAACGATTCAAACAAAAATTCTCATGCGACGGCGTAATCTGGGAGTTCGGATATGTGGACTCTAAGAACCGGCCGGTAATCGGCCTTGGCATGAAGGGACTGCTGTATGTTGAGTTGTCTGTAAGGGAATCAATCCGGGATGCGCACTCTAGTCTTGCAGTGGTTATCAAAAACCCCGCCTGGCGACTGGTTGAGGCAATAAAAACACTGCGCGACCCGTCCGGCAAAATTCTCATTAAAGACTGGTACAGGGAGGTGGCACCGTTTAGCAAAGGCGACCTGAATCTGTTAAGCAAGGAGCCCTTTGACGAAAACTCATTCAAAAAAGAATACGGAATACGCGGATTTGTAAACGGCAAAAGGGGACTGGAAATCAAAAAAGCGCTGGCAGGAGACCCGACATGCAACATAGCTGGACTTGTGTCTGGCTACACGATGGAGGGCGCAAAAACCGTTCTTCCGTCATCTGCACTGGTCAAAATTGATTTTAGGCTTGTTCCCAACATGAATCCAAAAACACAGTTTGCCAGACTGCGAAAACACCTAAAACAAAAAGGATTCTCTGATGTCAAAATCAAAATGTACCACGGCGAGGCGGCCGCAAGGACAAGCCCCTCGGATCCATTTGTGGCGCAAATCAAAGCGGCGGCAAAAGAATCCTTTGGAGATTTCATAGTAAATGTGTCAAATGCCGGAACCGGGCCAATGCACTCGTTTGTAAACGTGCTTGGGGCGCCATGCGTCTCGATTGGATCTACGTACATGTTTTCAAGAATTCACTCGCCAAACGAATTTGCAAGAATTGATCTTTTGAGGAAAACAACAAAATGCATGTGCCTGATCATGGACAAGTTTTCAAAACACAGCTAAACGATCATGCGTGAGTCCTCAGAAAAGACTTTAATGTGCAATCAAGGGGGTTGAAAATATGACTGCGATGTACATGCCTGGCGCAACCGCCGTGGGGATAACATTCAATGACGGAGTAGTCATTGCAAGCGAAAAAAGGATAGCATATGGAAACTTTTTGGTAAGCAAAACGACCAAGAAAACATTCCAACTCACAGACAAGGTTGGGGCAGGATGTGCGGGATTGGTAGCAGACATGCAGATTCTTGCTCTGCAAATCAAGGCTCTTGCAAAAATTAGAAAAATGGAACTAAAGCGCGACATTCCACCAAACTCTGTCGCAAAAATGATATCTAATCTGATGTATGAGCGCAGGTTCTTTCCGCTCCTCACACAGGTAATTGTAGGCGGAGTGGTTGACAAGCCAGCAATCTATACCTTGGATCCGCTCGGCTCTGTGCTGCCAGATGAATACGCTGCAGTGGGTACTGGCGCAGAAATGGCACTCGGTGTGCTGGACCCTCAGTTCAAGGAGGGAATGTCAGAAAAAGACGCAGTTGATCTTGCGTTGAGATCAATCAAGGCGGCAACAATGAGGGACTCGTTTAGCGGTGACGGAATCGACGTGCTTGTAATTACAAAACAAGGCGTAAGAGAATTCACGGAAAAACTGTAAAGCAAAATTTAGAGTTTACAGTATTGGTTTTGGTTTGCTTTTTTACACAAATAGAAATTTGTAGCAAACATCTGACTGCATTTGAGAGATATTTCAAACTTGGTAGGATTATTGCTCATACGTTATGAACTTCCTCCTTAAATACTCTTAAGTATCTGTACCACCTAAAGAAAGCACTTGAAAAGTTTCACATATCTTTCTGTTTTTGCTGTCT
>DATIGB010000234.1:0-3210 GCA_035454985.1 Candidatus Nitrosotenuis sp. | reverse complement strand
AATTATGCTCATTATATTTATTGGGAATTTCCAATGAATATTCGATTCCACCGTGATTACAGATTTGCCATCTTCTCCCGTAATTGAATAACAAACGTCAAGTTTATGAATTTTGCTCTCAAGTTGAAAAGTAATCATTTTGTTTCTAATATACCCAGTAATAACTCCACGCATTACCAAACTATTTCCGCCCTCTTCCATCTCTTCCATAAAAGTCGTACCGATTTTTTCGGGTGTCTCTTTTATGATTTCTCCTTTTTTGACGCCTTTTTGCCAACGCATTGCTTTTTCTGGATTGTCTATCCAGGGAAATACTTCGTCTGGTTCACCTAATACTTCAACTGCAAAGTTTATTTTCATTGGCTTACCTAAACCTTACTGCCCAACGGCTTGCGTTACCTGCGGGTGGGCGGGAGGAGAGAACGCCGTTTTGACGGAACCAGCTTCAAGCCACACAAACTGCTTGAAAACGCGGCGACTCCCACCCGTCGGGTGCACGCGGTGTTAGGCAGTTTTTGACCTTAAGACTCCCTGGCTGGTTGCCTACGACAATTGCAGAAACACATCAGGCTTTTGCTCTGCAATTCGTAACAAAGCAACCGCCGGACCGCTCGGTTTACGCCTACCTTGTTCCCAATCTTGAACAGTGCGTAAACTCACACCCATCAACCCTGCAAACGCCGATTGCGATAACTTTAATCTTTGTCGAATGACTCTCGGGGAGGAAGGCGCTTTCAAGGAGCGAACCCGCAAAACCTTCTTGCCCGCTTTGTACTCCTTCACTTCCCGAATGCCATCGAGAATTTCCTGACCAATATCACGTTTAGCCATTTTCAATTTCCTTTGCGATCTGACGCAGAACATGAGCGGGGATATTCTCTACTTCATTCTTGCTGTAAATCGTCAATAACCAGATTTCATCATCCTCTTTCTTGAAGTAGTAGATCACTCGCACACCACCACTTTTTCCTTTTCCAGCGATTGCCCAACGGACTTTTCTCACGCCGCCGGAGCCACGCACGATCTTGCCGGCTTCTGGATACTGAAGCAAGAAACTTTGGAGACCCAGATATTCATCTTCAGAGAGATAATCGTAGACATACTTTGTGAAAGCGGTGGCTTCGATGAATTCCATGATGTTATTATACGGCAATGCCGTATCCAGCGCAAGTATCCTGTTTTGGTACCTTCAATTGTTAATCCTTCAGAAGAAACTGCCTAACGGGGTGCGTTACCCGCGGGTGGGCGGGACGAGGCAAGCCATTTTGCCGGAACCCACTTCAAGCCACGAAGACTGCCCAAAAACGCGGCGAGTCCCACCCGTCGGGTGCACGCGGTGTTAGCCGCCAAATCATTTTATTGCCACTCACATTCTAACAAACTCGAGCAAAACACTTTCACTAATCTTTGAGGATTGCTTGACCAATTCTCGATTTTCTATACCTATCCAGTAATATTGTGTTACCCCATTCCAGTCTGTTTGAACTTTCCATGTGTCTACTGAACCCTGAGGAATCGTTACCGTTTCCTGACCGAGGACATGTACCGTCACGTTCATTTGCGTCTGTCGCATTGCGTGATAGATAGGGATCTGTGCGACATAGTCTTCTGCGAGGGGCAGGACGCGGATAATCATTTCGACTGAATGGTAGTCAAACACGGAAAATTCAATTTCATCGTTGATAGGAATGCCCCTCTCTCCTTTGAGTTGTTTCTCGCCAACTACCTGATTGCTCTGATAGGTAATTGAAATCTTATGATCCTCGGTAATATCGCAGTGGCTATGGGGAAGAAACGTCTCTCGGAAAATAATGGTTTTTGTTGTTCTGTCGCCCAGCATAGCTGACTTGAGCATCTGTGTGCGACGAAGTGCTGGTTTGCTTGCAATCTCGATCAGAACGATCTCTTCAGATGTCACTCCCACAGATCTGACAGATCCTCCTTCAACAAGCAGGACTTCTTTGTCGTCGGATTGAGGTTGAAGGGCGAACCAATTAACAGACGGATCTCCAACTTGAATTTTCATGGATTGACCTTAAGTCCTACTGCTTGGCGGCTAACGGCTTGCGTTACCGGCGGGTGGGCGGGACGAGACTACGCCATTTTGCCGGAACCAACTTCCAACCACGCAAACTGCCTGAAAACGCGGCGACTCCCACCCGTCGGGTGCACGCTGTGTTGGGCTGTGTCATTTATCCTACCCAGGGCGATAAATAAGGTCTGATAGAAAAGTAGAAAGCGGATAACAACAAGAATGCCACAACAACTGTAATGGTAGTTACAAGTATCCCCGAAGTTAGAGGTAAATGCAACTGAAGTGATGCAGTCATTCCTATTCCACCTATCAACAAACTATTACTCAAAAGCATAAATTCAGTTAACGAGCCTCGCATCCGCGAGAGTAGGCGAGTAAAGGTATTTATGGCGGCATGCTTACTCTTCTTCCTCTGCACTAATTCGCGGCGATGCTTTATATACTGACCAACCAATAAATCTTGCTCACTGAAATATGACTGTATCTCTGACAACATCTTCTCGTAAATATTTAATTGTACAACTCTGGCATTCACCCGATTGAAAATCGTGAGTCCAAAGAGCAGTAACGTAATGAGCACTCCTTGTGCCGCCAGGTATATGGTCTCGGATGGAATTTGTGTAGTTTGACCTAGAACGATTACGCCTCCGATCGAAATTGACGAAATAGATAAGAATAAATTCACCCTGCGTTCTGAAATACTGTTTTCCTCCATAATTAAATCGTGAATCAGTTTGTATTCCATCATCATGAAATCGAATGTTTCTTTACTATTGCTTTTGCTTTTCATGCAAGATTATCCTAATTAATGAACAGCCCAACGGGGAGCGTTACCCGCGGGTGGGCGGGACGAGATCACGCCACTTTGGCGGAACCCACTTCAAGCCACGCCGAGAGCCTGAAAACGCGCAGACTCCACCCGTCGGGTGCACGCGGTGTTGGGTGGCATTCGACTAAGGGGCTTCTTCAAGTTGTCCTGAATTAAGATCTAGAAGCCAATGCCTTTCCGTTTGATTACCTGCATAGTATACAGGATTTATGTTGCTGATTAGAACATGACTATCATCTGTCCAGCGAACAGGAAAAAGTTGTTTTTCTGGTGTTAGCCCCGCAATTAATATATCTTGTCTTCCTGTTATAAAGTTTACAACGCCAATGGAATCGACATAGTATTT
>DATIGB010000233.1:0-6686 GCA_035454985.1 Candidatus Nitrosotenuis sp. | reverse complement strand
AAGCGTAAAAGACGCACTTAGAATTAATGCAAGCGCACTGGCAATGTCTATCTTTGTAGGCGCAAAGTATGAGCACAATTCCTTGGTCAGCCTTGGAAATCTGGTAAATGAAGCAGAAGAATACGGACTTCCAGTCCTGGCAGTAACTGCCGTGGGAAAAGAGCTTGAAAAAAGAGACGCAAGATACCTTTCACTGTCATGCAGAATTGCAGCAGAGTTTGGAGCGCATATTGTCAAGACATACTATTGTGAAAACTTTGAAAAAGTCGTAAACAGCTGCCCAGTACCAGTAATTATTGCAGGCGGACCAAAGATTCCGGAGCGCGACGCACTAGCATTGACCTATAATGGGATCAAGGCTGGCGCAGCAGGAGTTGACATGGGTAGAAACATCTGGCAATCCCAATATCCAATCCCAATGATTCGTGCGGTAAGAGCAATAGTTCACTCCAACTATAATCTCAATCAAGCATACGACCTATTTCAGAAACTCTGCAAGGAATACCCAGTAAGGAACAACCCCTCACAGAACTTCCAAGGACGACTTCAAAACCAACAACGTTCTCAAAACAAGCCGCGACAAAACCCACAACGCCCGCATCAGAACCAACCGCGACCACAATCAAAACCACAAAACCCACAATCAAAACCACAAAACCCACAACAAAGGCCTCAACAGAATAATCCAAAACCGCAGCAGTCCAAACCAAAACAACAAAAACCAGAGCAGAAAAAGCAACCTACACCTGCTACGGCAAAAACGCAATAGATTTTCTAAATCTCGTTTCTGTTCTTAATTACTGCGCCCTAGACAGGTGAATGTGGACTATCTTCCAGGTTGGTTTTTTTACAAGGACAAATGTTGCCCTACCTTCAATTAAGATGTGTTCTCCGGTGTAGGCCTTGTTGTCTACAAGCATCCCTTTCTGCGTTAACTCAAATGCGACTATTGCGACGTCTCCAAATATGCTAATCTTTGGATTTCTTATCTGGTGGTCATAATCCGATATGCTGATGAATCGAAGCTCTTCTAGCGCTATCGTAGTTTTAAAATCCTTAAGATCATATGGCGGAACATCGCTGAAGCTTGAAAAACTATTGTCATCAAGCTGAATTTCCCTTAATGGCCTCAAGTCTTTTGTTTTCCCAACCTCGAAAAACGCCTCAATTATTTTGATGATTTCTTCTCTGTCTGACAAAATCGTTCTTGCTTGGAGCATACTGAGTTTAAGCATTATGTCTATGCGATTATTCTACACCGAAAAGTCAAATCGCGTTTTTGGATATCTATTAAGGGAATGTTTATATCGCTAAAATCAGTGTTAACTAATGAATATGACAATTTACGGTTCGACTGTACTTGGCGTTTTGCTGCCAGTCGAGCTGGTGCTGTAAATTTATACTACAGCGATTTTTTCAGGTGAATAATTTATGGAAACAATCTCTGGCGCTCGCGCATTAATGAAAGCATTGGAAAAAGAAGGAGTAAAGGAAGTCTTCGGCCTACCGGGAGGTGCAAACTTGCCAATGTATGACGAGTTGTACAAAAGTAATATTCGTCACATACTTGTCAGGCATGAACAGTCTGCGGCTCACATGGCAGATGGATTCGGCAGGGTTAGCAGAAAGCCAGGTGTGTGCTTTGCCACTTCAGGACCTGGGGCAACTAACATCATAACCGGACTTGCAACCGCACAGGCGGACTCTTCGCCAATGGTGGCAATCACTGGTCAGGTTCCAGTCAACATGATTGGACGAGACGCATTTCAAGAAAGTGACATTATCGGGATCGCAAATCCAGTTGTAAAATATTCATTTCAGCCAAGGCATGCCTCTGAGATCCCAGAGATAATCAAAAAGGGATTTTACATTGCAGAGACTGGACGCCCAGGTGCCGTGCTAATTGACATTCCAAAAGATGTGCAGCAAAACGAAGCACCAATGGTGTTTCCAGATGAGATCAAAATTCGTGGATATCACCCATGGACTGATCCTGATGTAGTGGCAATAGAAAAAGCAATTACCTTGTTACTCTCTTCGAACAAGCCAGTAATTTTGGCAGGAGGCGGTGTGATTATCTCATCTGCGTTTGCAGAATTGCAATCCCTTGCAGAGATGTTGATGATTCCAGTCGTTACGACATTCAAAGGAAAAGGGGCGTTTCCAGAAACTCATGCGCTGTCTGTAGGCCCAATAGGAATGCACGGTCACGCCGAAGCAAACAAGATAATGGCAGAAGCCGACTGTGTGCTCGCAATTGGAACTAGATTCTCTGATAGATCAGTTGGAAAGTTTGAAGAATTTGAAAGAAATCTCAAAATCATTCACCTTGATGTGGATCCTGCAGAAATTGGCAAGAACCAAACTACAAGTGTTGCAGTAGTGGGTGACGTCAAGGCGTCATTGAGAATATTTGTAAGATTGTTGATGCAAAAGGCAACTAAAAAGTCAGAGCACAACGTATGGTTTGAGCATGTAACCGAAGTAAAAGAATACTGGAGACAAAACTTGAAACTACATCCAGGCGAGCTTACGGCTGCAAGAATCCTACGAAAGTTACGTGAGGTAATGCCACACAAATCTATTGTAACGACAGAAGTAGGACAGCACCAAATGTGGGCATCATTGTTCTATGACGTTATCCATCCTGGCACCTTCTTTAGCTCTACTGGTCTTGGAACGATGGGTTGGGGATTCCCAGCAGCAATTGGCGCAAAGGCGGCAAGACCTGACTTGCCCGTGGTGGATATAGCAGGAGACGGAAGCTTTAACATGACAGAAAACTCCCTTGCCACATCAGTCCTTGATAATTTGCCAGTCATCGTATTTTTAGTAAACAATTACACTTTGGGGATGGTTGCCCAGTGGCAAAGGACCTTTTATGATAGAAGAATGATTGGGGTTGATCAAAAACACTGTCCTGACTATGTCAAGCTAGCTGAATCATACGGTGCACAGGGAATCCGGGTGGGAAGCCTTGAGGAATTGGGTAATGCAATCAAGGCTGGACTAAAGAGCGATGTTGCAACGGTAATTGATATCCCAATTGACCCAGAAGAGGACGTGCTACCATTTGTTGCACCTGGAACATCACTTAAGGACATGATATTACCATCGTAGGTGATTTGAATGTGGGCAATACTCTCAATACTTGTTGAAAACAAACCCGGAATCCTCTTCAAGGTAACTCATCTTTTTAGATCTAGAAACTTTAACATCGATAGCATATCTGTTGGAACTACACAAAATCCCGAGTTCTCAAAGATGACCATTACAACAATTGGGGATGAGAAGCAAATCGAGCAAATCGTAAAGCAGCTTGAAAAAATGATTGACACAATAGAGGTAAAGCGCCTGGATGAGAAAAAAACCGTATATAGAGAACTGGTCTTAATTAGAGTCAAAGTATCAAAGGCGTCTGACACCATGGAAATAAACAACATTGCAAATGCGTTTGGAGCAAAAATTCATGATGCAAGAAAGGATTCCATCATGCTTGAGCTAACTGCTACGCCTGATCAAATAGAAAATCTTCAAGAGTTGTTGGCCAAATACGATATTTTGGACATGGCAAAAACTGGAGTTGCAGCATTACAGAGGGGTGGAGATTGAGAGTTAGAATCTTTGATACTACGTTGCGAGACGGAGAGCAGACTCCTGGTGTCGCATTATCGCCTGAGAAAAAGCTTGAAATTGCAAAAAAGTTAGACAATCTTGGCGTAGACGCAATAGAGGCCGGGTTTCCAGTAATCTCTGAAGGGGAACAACAAGCAATTAGTCTCATAACAAAGGCAAATCTTTCCGCAGAGATTTGCGGCCTTGCACGAACTACCAAGAAGGACATAGATGCGGCAATCGACTGCGGGCTAAACTACGTCCATACATTCATCGCAACATCTGACATTCACCTACAGTACAAGCTAAAAATGACCCGGGATGAGGCGCTAGCAAAAGCAATTGAAGCAGTAGAATATGGAAAATCGCATGGATTACAAGTAGAGTTTTCAGCAGAAGATGCGACACGCTCCGACAGGGAATTTCTAAAACGCGTGTTTTCCGAAGTTGCGAAGGCAGGTGCAGACAGAATTGACATCCCTGACACCGTAGGCTATTCTACGCCGCAATACATTGCAGAAATTACCAAGGACGCAATCGCAGCATCGAATTTACCAATAAGCGTTCACTGTCACAATGACTTTGGATTGGCAGTCGCAAACGCCATATCTGGGATACAGGCAGGCGCCAAATGCGCACATGTCACCATAAATGGAATAGGAGAGCGTGCAGGAAACGCCTCCCTTGAGGAGTTTGTAATGGCATTGCAATGTCTTCCATTTGGCCACGGGCAAAAATGGGAGACTGGAATCAACACCAAATTACTATATGAGACTTCCAAGTTTGTTTCAAACCTCGTTGGAATAAAGGTCCAGCCAAACAAGGCAATTGTTGGAGAAAACGCATTTGGCCACGAATCAGGCATTCACACGCATGGAATTTTGAATAACCCCCTCACATACGAACCAATCAGTCCAGAGTTGGTTGGGAGAACTAGGTGGCTTCAAGTGGGAAAGCACGCCGGCATTCATGGGGTATCTGCAATGCTTGAGGAATACGGAGTTAACGCAAGTGAAGATCAGCTAAAGCTGATCTTGGACAAGGTAAAGGCAATAGGTGATCAAGGAAAGCAGGTAACCGAAGTTGAGTTGCTATCAATAGCAAACGAGCTCTTGTCGGAGCATCCAATAAAAAGAATAGTTCAACTAACTGGATTTTCAGTCTCTACTGGGATAGGTACGATGCCATACGCGTTTGTCAAGCTAAACATTGATGGCACTGATTACATCGGAACCGACTATGGTGTGGGCCCAGTCGATGCGGCGCTAAACGCCATACAAAAGATTACGGGCGAAATCGCAAAGGTGAGGGTAAAAGAGTACAAGCTTGATTCCATATCTGGCGGCGCAGACGCGTTGTGCGAGGTCACGATAAAGGTGGACGACGCATATGGAAATGTCGCATCTGCAAAATCAATTGGTGAGGATATAGTAACTACTAGTGTTCAGGCAGTCATCGAGGGAATCAACCGAATAATGTTCAAAAAAACACTAAAACAAAAAAAGATTGGAAACTAGGTTTAACGGCTAGTCATGTACAAGATTTCACTAATTACTGGCGACGGTATCGGACCTGAATTGTCAGAGTCGGTGATCTCTGTCTTAAATGCCATTCATGACAAACTGGATGTCCGTCTTGACATAGAAACCCTACTTGCCGGAGATGTTGCATTGGGAAAATTTGGGAAGGCATTGCCTGATCAAACCCTTGACTCCATCAAAAAATCCGACGTGTGTATGAAGGCCCCGGTTGGGGAATCTGCAGCCGATGTGATTGTCGTGTTGCGACGGATGCTCGACTTGTATGCAAATATCCGACCGGCAAAATCCTATCCTGGCATGAATGCGCTAAAGGACGGCATTGACATGGTGATTGTTCGAGAGAATACAGAGGACTTGTATACTGGGCAGGAGTTTGAGGTGCCCGGCGCCGCAGTCGCATTTAGGATTATTTCTGAAAAAGCATCAGCAAAAATCGCAAAATACGCGTTTGAAACCGCAAGAATGAGAAATGGCAAAAAGCGCGTAACATGCGTTCACAAGTCAAATGTCATGAGACGGACAGACGGCTTGTTTTCTAGGGTTTGTACCGAGATTTCAAAATCGTATCCTGACGTATCATTTGATCAAATGTATGTCGATGCGTGCGCAATGAACTTGATTCGAAGGCCGGAAACCTTTGATGTTATCGTCACCACGAATCTATTTGGCGACATTTTATCTGACGAGTCATCGGAGGTTGTGGGCGGACTCGGCATGGCTCCCGCTGCAAACATTGGCGACAACTTTGCGTTATTTGAGCCAGTTCACGGGGCGGCATTTGACATCGCAGGAAAAGGAATCGCAAACCCCTCCTCGTTTATCTTGTCGGCAAAAATGATGCTCGAATGGCTTGGCTCAAAACACAATGACCAAAAATGCTTTGGCGTTGCAAAGAAACTAGAGTCTGCAGTGTACGGTGTGGTGAGCAGGGGAATCAAAACCCAAGACATTGGAGGAACAAAAACTACCGCCGAATTCACAAAAGAAATCGTCTCCCTATTGTAAAACAGCCAATTCAGATCTTTATTTTGTACAAATACGCCGTGGCAGAGCTACCGTGTCTAGGGTTGCGTGTATAACCCATGACAAATCCTTGTGCACATTGTCCTGCCTTGGGTCAAATGTGTGGCAGTAGGACTGACGGCGATGAGAATTGTTTTATCTGATGGTGCCGTAACGATATCTTGGTAATTGTCTGGATTGGACTGGGCATCGGAATTCTACTGGCGACCGTTCTAATCAAAAAAATAATCAAAACATCGCCAAAAACTCCACTCGAATTCGAGCTAAACTGTAAAAAATGCGGCTATCGAACAAACGGCCTAAAGTGTCCAAGATGCGAAAACGCCTATGATCCTCAAAGGTGGAAATAGGCCAAAAGGGTATCTATCTATTTGACATCTGATGCGGGCGGATTAATCGACCAAAAAAACATCATCAGACACAACGGTATCATGCACACTATGGCGGCAATCACAAACACCACGTAATATCCCTCATGCAGCCCGGGAATCAACGGGCCTGGAAACA
>DATIGB010000232.1:0-3969 GCA_035454985.1 Candidatus Nitrosotenuis sp. | reverse complement strand
ATAGACATCAGGTATTCCTTCGAGTTCAACTACATCCATCAGTCCGATTCCATGGTGAAGTGATTTTCGCTCAACGCCGTCTACTTTGACTTTGCCTCCATAAATTGCATATTTTGCCTCTCGCAGGGTGCTCACCAGCTTCAGTGTGTCCCTCAGAAACACTGCTGTTGGAATGGAAACGTGCTTTGAGTGAGGACCTGGTCTTACTGTAACTACAAATCGCGGCTCCTTTCTTGATATTCCCCAGAACATTGGAGACATCTGACGCTTTAGTTTTTTACTTCCTGCTATTCGTGGCAATTATTTTTCCTCCTTTTTCTTTTCGTTTTTGCTTGGTTTTGATTCTTTGGTTTCCTTGGGCTTGGATTCCTTTGCTGGTTTTTTTGCCTCTTTTTGCTCGGTGCTTTTTGTTGTCTCTTTTGGTTTTGCTTCCTTGACTGGCTTTGTCTTCTTTCCTTCCAGCCTGTTTTGTCGCCACTTGTCTTCTGTGTTTAGATCTGTTACTATGAGATTTGATGGGTGAATAAAGACATCCAGATTTCCTCCCTTGAGCTTTTCCTTTTTTACTCCCTCTACTGAAACTCCGTTTTTCTGAGTCGATACCTTGGTGATTTTTCCTGTAACGCCCCTAAACTCGCCTCGGAGAACGCGGATTGTGTCGCCTTCGATTACTCGGATGCTGCGCTTTGTGTATTTTTTCTGCAGCTCCTTTGAGAGGTGGCTGCTAAGCTGTTTGCTTTTTACAACTGCAGTTGCCTGGTAAATCATTCGATTGCGGATTGTTGTTGGCTTCATTTTGTTATACCACCATTGATGCCAGGTTTGCAACTCTTGGCCATTTTTCAGAAGCCTCTGCTGCAACCGGTCCTTTTATGTCGGTTCCCTTGATTTCCCCCTCAGGAGTAACTAGCACTGCTGCGTTGTCCTCAAATGAAACGCGAATTCCATTTAGTCTGCGGATTGGATATTTCTGTCTGATTATAACTGCGCCAAAGATTTGTTTTCTTAGTTCTGCTGGGCCCTTTTTGACTACGACGTTTACAAAGTCCCCGACTGCTGCCGCCGGATATTGCGAGTGTCTTGTCTTTGCCCTTTTTACCATGATGATTTCCAATATTTTAGCGCCCGTGTTGTCTGCGCATGTGACTCGCGCGCCAAGCGGGAGCACCCTTGTGACATATGGGCGGAATTCCTGTACGCCCTTTGCAGATACTGCACGACTTTTTCCGCCGGACATTTTAGGACTTGACCTCCACTACAACGAATGAAACGGATTTTGCAATTGGTCTGCATTCTGCTGCAACTACCATGTCGCCTTCTTTGATCTCTAATTTTGCCGGCTTGTATGCGTGAATCGTGCTCTTGCTTCTTGCGTATCGCTTTGTCTTTGAGAGGTACAATGGAGCTTCTTTTTGAATGACGACGGTATTTTTGTTCTTCGCGCTAACCACTATGCCCTCAAAAAGTTTTCCCCGAACGCTCAGTGGGCTGCCGTTGTCCATGACAATTCCGTGATACACGTGCTTTGACTCTGTTTGTCCCTTAGCCATTTTTCTTCACCTTTAGTCTTTCTTCTGGTCGTTTTGAGATTGTCAGGCCGTCAATTACACAGCTCTGAGTTTCGCTTATTGTGAATTTCCATTTAGAGTGTTCCTTTGGAATCATTTTCAGGCCGCTTTGTGTTTGAACGGTGAGTGTTGATCTTGTTTCGTCCACTATTTTGCCGCCAACGCCTACAATTTGATTATTTGCAGACTCGACGATTTGTGCTGTTAGTCCAATCAGCTCGTGGTTTGTAATATTTTCTAGCGTAATCATTGTTCTTTCATCTCGTTTAGTCTTGTGAGCATTCTTGCGATTTCCTTTCTGTATGATCTTATCTTTCCGCTGTCCTTTCGAAGCGTTCCTTTTGCAGCCTCTGTTCGCACTTTAGCAAGCTCAACTCTTGATTCTTCCAGTTTTCCTTTGAGGTCCTGCTTGTTCAGCTCCCGAATTGATTTCATTTTGAGTCGGGCCATTTTACTTGAGCTTCTCCTCTACGTCTTCCATAAGATCAAGTTTTTCAATTTTTTCCGCGATAATTTTCACCGCTTCGCTTTCGGTTCTGGCCTGGAGCAGCGCCGCTGCGTCTGCCTCTTCTTTTTGTATTTGTGCCAGGGTCTTTTCCTCCTTTACTCCCTTTAGCTCAAATTCTGGGATGAACCTGTCCTTTTTGGCAATTCTGATTCTGACTCCTATGTATCCCATAGCAGTCGGGATGTGTGTGATGTCCTCGTCCACGATAATCTGTGCTTGGTGTCCTGCGCGAGGAAGGATTCCGGCAGAATGCTTTTCAAAGCTTGAACGGTCTCCTCTGAGTTTTCCAGATAGTGTGATTTGTACGCCCATTGCGCCAGCATTCATTATTTGCTGTAGTGTCCACATGGTTGCTCGTCTAAATGCAGTTCCCCTCTGAATCAGTGATGCTACCCTGTTGCACATCACGCTGGATGTCAGCTCAGGCTGGGAAATTTCGTTTACTGCGATTTGTGGGCTCTTTAGTCCGAAATCTTTTTCAAGTTTTTCGGTAAGTTCTCTGATTCCAGATCCCTTTCTTCCGATTACTATGCCAGGTCTTGTCACGTGAAGCACTACTCTTGTGCCGGTAGGAGTCTTGGAGATTTCAACGTGTGAGAATCCTGCCTCTTTGATTGCCTCTCGGAGATAGTCCTTGAGGAGCATCATGTTGTAGTTGTCTTTTATTACGTTTTTTACTGCTGTCAATTCTAAACTTCCTGAGCTACCAGCTCAATATGTGTTAGGACGTTGTTTTTTGGAGTCGCCCTGCCCTGTGCGCGCGGTGTGAATCTTTTTACTATTACTCCCTTGTGGGTGTTTGCACCGACAATTTTGAGTCTGTCAAGATCCATTCCCTTGTACTCGGCATTCGCTTCCAGATTATCTAATAGCTTGATGAATTCCCTTGCGGTTTTCTCAGGGTAACGTCCAGACATTACTCCTGGGTCTGATCGGTGGCCAACTTCGTTTTTGTATCGTCTAAAAGGCACTGCGCGTTTTGCTGCAACCACGTCCTGCAAATAGTCGCGCGCCTTTTCAATTGAGAGTCCCTTTACTGCCTTGGCAACTTCGCGTGCATGCTTGTGCGAGACGTCTTTTTCTCGCGTCGAGGCACGAACGTGCTTTGTTGAGTCAAAGTTTTGAAAAGCGTAAGAAAAGTTTCCCATGTTGATCACTTTAATGGCACGTACAAACTGGATCTTGATGCACCGACTCCTGGCGCTCCATGTACGACTCGCTTGTTTGTTCTGACGTATTCTCCAATGAGGTGTCCAATCATTTGGGTGGTAATTGTAACTGGAACGAATTCCTTGCCTGAAAAGACGCTAATTGTGACTCCGACCATGTACGGGAGCACTATCAAGTCTCGAATGTGAGTCTTGATTGGGTTTTTTAGTTTTCCAGCCTTGTCGAGCTTGATTTCCTCGATTAGCTTTCTTTTGCCGTCGGTGATTCCCCTGGTCAGTGATCTTCTTGATCTTGCTGGGAATATCTCAAAGAGTTTTTCTAATGACATGTTTTGTAGCTCCGCCAGCGGCACTCCCCTATAATCAAATTCTTTAACCATTTATTGACACCTTTATGATTGAAATTTTGCGTTCCATATTATAGCATTCCTATCTTTGTTGCAAGGTCCCTTGCCTTTTCGACTGATTCAAATTTTACAAACGCCTTTTTGCCGGAAATTGTCTTTGCAGTGTTGACATCCAGTACGTCTTCCTCATAGAGGAGCTTGATTGCCTCTTTGATTGTCTTTTTGTCTGCGTCTTGGTCTACAATAAAGCAGATTCTGTTGTCTTTTTCAATTAGCGCAAAAGTCTTTTCAGTGATGTGTGGTCTTATGATGATTTTTGTTGCTTGAATCGTATTCATTGTAATATCTCCATCAGTCCAAGATGTGTTGATTTTATC
>DATIGB010000231.1:0-5543 GCA_035454985.1 Candidatus Nitrosotenuis sp. | reverse complement strand
AAGACGTTTGTCCAGATTGTGGCTGGTAAGAGCCAGGCAAGCATTGTGTTGCATGGGTTGCGCCTAGTCCTGTAGCATATGAGCCTGCTGGTGCCAGAGTACAGGCTGCCTGACCTAGTGAATTAGAATAAGTTCCTGCTGGACACTGCTGTTCAGATGTTGCGGCAGTTGTTGAGACAAAGTAACCTGTATCAGCTAAGAGACATGACGACTGGCCAGAGCTTGGCTGGTATGAGCCAACCTGACAAACTTGTGAATGTGTTGCCCCAGGTCCAGTTGCAAATGTTCCCGGTGCTGCACTGGTACATTGACTTGCTCCAGTTGAATCGGAAAATGATCCTGCTGGACACTGTGTAGCTTGAATTGCCCCAGTGGTTCCAACAAATGAGCCGGCCGGCGAATTAATGCATGATGTTTGTCCTACATTTGGCTGATACTGTCCTAGTGGACACTGTGTAGTTTGAGTATTTCCAGTTCCAGAAGCGTATGATCCTGGTGGAGAATCAATACAAGATGACTGTCCAGTACTTGGCTGGTATTTTCCAGCTGGACACTGTACAGATTGAGTATTTCCAGTTCCAGAAGCGTATGATCCTAGTGGAGCTGCGTTACATTGAGCCTGACCTGCCAATGGTTGATAAAATCCTGCTGGGCACTGCGTTGGAGAAGTAGCGCCAACAGTGTTAACATACGTCCCAGGCAGGGTTATTGTACATGGCTCGCCGCCTGTTGCCGAATAATATCCAGGCTGACATTGAGTCACTATAACATCAGCAATAGTCAAAACTGCCGTACTTGGGGTACCAAGTATTGCACCGCCAGTAGGATTTGACAAGCTGAGGTTTATTGTTTCAGGGCCTTCGGTTATCGCATCAGCTAAAATTGGAATCGAAAATGTCTGCGAGGTCACAAAATTGCCAAGTGACAAAGTGCCGGATGTTGCAGTATAATCAGAGCCTGCAGTTGCGGTTCCGTCAGATGTGGCATAGTTTACAGTTACTGCTCCATCGATGCCGTTTACTCTGCTTATGGTAATTTTAGCACTGCTTCCATCTTCTGATACAGAGTAGGTAGCGCTTGAGAACTGTAGCGAACCTGGCTGACATGAAAGGCTGTTGACTGGGTTTCCTGTTACTGGGCCAGAAACGACTCCGGAACAAATGTTATTGGTAGTTCCAGAATTGTCAAGCGGTGAGTTACCAGAAGTGACTATTATGTCTATGAGTCCATGATTGCTAATTGTTCCAGGATTATGGATGATACCTACTTGAGTTGTGATCCTGCCGGTATTGACCAGTGTACCGGAGTTAGTTAATGTGCCGCCAAAATTCATTGCCAGCACGTTGTTATTGGTAAATGTTGCGCCGGCAAAATTATTGATGATACCAGGATTGTTTCTCAGTACGCTGTTATTTTGAAATGTACCATAATTGTTTAGGATGCCGGATGGAAAATTGTCAAACCCAATGCTGCTTGCAGGCACTACAAATGCATTGTAATTGTTGAGTGTGCCTCCGTCATTTCTCATGTATGTGTTAACTACGATTGTTCCGTGATTGTTTATTGTGCCTATGTTTGTTAATCCGTTTGTGCCTATATTGATAGTAATGCCGGATGAAACTGTCAGTGTTTCTCCTTTGCTAACAGTGGGAATAACAAATATGCTGCCTATAGTACATGTAGAGACGCCATCCCAGGAGGCGCCAATCGCAGTACACGATGGGCCATCAGAAACAGTGCCTCCAAATGCAAAGGCATTATGACTGGATGAAAATCCAATTAATGTAATACCAAGTGCAATTGCAATTGCCAGACCCCACTTCAAGCAATTTTGCGGATCGTTGCAGATTATTTAAGGTTGATCCATTATTTTTACGGATGGCAACACGCAGTATGTCACAAACTGAATATCATACTAAATTATTCATTGATGAATGTAAATGATTGACAAAATAGATCATCATAATCAATACGTATGGCCATTTGTGGAGGTGAAACCCCAGATTTGAGTCCCTCAATTTTTGTAAAAATCTAGGCACAAATTCGATGAAATTTTTCCAAGAAAATTATGTAGGCCCTCGAGGGGAATCGAACCCCTGTCCGGGGATCCACAGTCCCCTATACTAGCCACTGTACTACGAAGGCCACCTAAAAAAGGTCATTTCACATCAAGTATTAACCTAACTCTAAATTTTGAAAGTTTAATATCATCTTGCAGAATGGTAAAAACATGCAAGGAAAAGGCTGGTTTATTGGAATGGCAATAACTGTAGCCGTAGTTTGGGCAGGCGTAAACTACCTGTTCCCGTGGAAATAGGTCTTCAGTCTATTAGCCATCCGCGCTTGTAAAAGTGCAGGAGCATCCAGAGTGCGGGTATGCCGGATATTATTAGGACAAAAATGAACGTCGTATACGGCCCCAAAAATGTCCACGAGCCGGTCTGTATTCCGCCTGGGATGTTTACGTTCATGCCGTATATGGCAGCAACTACGGAAGGCGGAATGGTCAGCGTGAATATTATGGTAAGAACACCTAGGATTTTGTTTGACTTTTCGGTGCTGAGCATAAAGTCAGTGTCCTTGTAGATTTCCATCGTCTCCTTTGCCTCGTCCAGTGTTTCCACCACCTTGTCGATGTGATCAATTACGTCGTCAAAGTGAATGACCAAGTCGTCCTCTGCGTTTGAGAACCTTTGCGTGTTCTTTGACGTCTCCAGCACAATTTTTCTCAGCGGATGAACCACCCGCCTAAGTATTGTGATTTCCCGTCTCAACATTGAGATTTTTTTCGGGGTTGACTTGTTTTCGTCAAACACGTCGTCCTCTATCTCATCCAGGTTTGCCACAACTCTTCGCAGTGTGTGCAGCAGGTCATCTACTAGCGCATCCACGATTTTGTACAAAAGAAATCCGGGCGATTTTCCAAGCAGGTCGTTTCTTGTCTGTGCGTTTTCCTTGCACTGCGTAAACATCTCGACTAGCGGCTTTAGCTCTCCATAGTGGATGGTGACAAGGTAATCCTTTCCGATAAATATTGCAAGCTGATTGAATCGAGGCAGTCCTCTTTTTAGAACCATCGGAGGAAAGTGCAGTATGATAAAGGAATGATCGTCATAGTTGTCTATTTTCGCAAGCTGGATTTTCGAAATAGAGTCGTCCAGGTTCAGCGTGTTGAAATTGTACGTTTGGCCAAGCTTCACAATTTCCGTCCTGTCCGGGTTTTGAATGTCAATCCAAGAAAACCCGTTTCCCTGAATTGTCTCGACATGACTCTGGACTATGACATCCGGCTGCTGCTGTCGTCTGAGGTGCGGCAGCTTGCTTGTGATTATCTCTTTTCTCAAATCAGCTACTAGCCTTTCACTATAAATTTAAATTTTCATCATGTGGTTCCAGACAAGCTTTGTGCCGCAAATACGGCTCAAACCAGAGTAATTGAAAAATGGCGTGACCCCAAGCGCAGAACTCGAGAGATTCCCTCTCACGTCCATAACGCGGATGCGTTCATGGTCACAAATTCGTTCTACTGGGTCACGCGCGTCTTATTTGTTAGGATTTGCATCCTTACGCATCAAATCGTATAGGAAATCATCATATTTAAAATTTAATTCAAATTTTTTGTCAGATCATGCATTAATATAGAAAATTTTTGCACAGGCACGATCAGCAAACATTTCATATTCTATTAGAACCATGAATCATCGATGAGCTGCTCAGGCGAAATTGTAGAACCGGAAAACGACATCATACAAATAAAATCGTCGATTCAGGAGCAGCTCAAAAAGGCAAAGTATGGAGTATCGGATCATTCCACAGTTGAGCTGTGCCACTGGACAAAAAAGTCATTCAAAAACGAGGGAAGCTGCTACAAACACAAATTCTACGGGATATCGACCCACCAGTGCATGGAGTTTTCACCTGCAGGAATGCACTGTGAGAACAGATGCGTTTACTGCTGGAGGCCGATGGAGTTTTACGATTCTCTGAAAATGGACGCAACCAAAGTAGCAGAGCCCGAAGAAATACTGGCAAAGCTCATGAAAGAGCGGGAAAAGCTGATCATGGGCCACTATGGCGACCCCAAGTCGGATACAAAAAAACTTGACGAGTCATTGCTCCCAAGCCACTACGCGATATCACTGTCAGGCGAGCCGACAATGTATCCCAAGCTGCCAGACCTGATAAAATACCTAAAAAGCCTCAAGGCAACAAAATCAATATTCCTAGTTACAAACGGGCAGGAGCCAGACATGCTGCAGAGGCTCTCAGACGAGGATGCGCTTCCAACCCAGCTATACCTGTCTACAAACGCAGCGGAATACAAGTCATTTGTCGAGATAAACAAGCCAAGATACAGTGACTCTTGGGAGAGGTGGAACCGCTCGCTGGAAATGCTGTCACATCTAGACACGCGGACAGTTCTTCGTGTGACCCTGATTAGAAACTATAACAATTCAGACCAAATGATTCCCGCGTTTTCCGAGATGGTGAAAAGATCAGACGCACATTTCATAGAGATAAAGTCATACATGCATATCGGCCGCTCGACTAATCGGCTTGACAGATCAGACATGCTGGAATATGAGGAAGTAATGCATTTTTCATCAGAGCTGGCAAAGCAAAGCAAAATCTATTCCATAATGGACGACAGCCAGGTATCAAGGATTGTGGTTTTGCAGAACAATCAGAGGTTCATCGACCGCTGGATTCCTGCCTATTCTCAGACATGAAATTGCAGGCTTGTTGGATTTACACAGATGACTGAAGTATGCTTTCAATCTCTTTGATCCTAATTGGGTTTAGTGAGTACTGGTGGCCGTAGCTTGTGGGATGGAATGTTATCAGGCCTGCCCTGACTAGTCTTTTGATTGTCTTATTCACCATTCCTTTTTCATGGGATGCAAAACTTCTTTTGATGGCTTCGACTGACGTGTGTCTCCCTCCCACGTATCCATAATGATACATCTTACTGAGCACATGAACAGCATGACTGTCCAATTGCATTACATTGATAATTCAAGACAATTATTTATGTATTAGGTATTTTAATACCCAATATTGAGAATATATTTATACAATCTAGTTACCAAACCAGTATGGTAAAACAAAGAACAAACCGAGCAATGTCTGAAAAAGAGATCAGTGAGATTGGACCGCTTACAAGTGTTTTTCCCTGCAGCGAATCCAAAATATTAGATCATGTTGTAACCATGAAAGGTCTTGATTATTCAATTTCGGACATTTCAAGAATTTCAGGGATCAATTTTAAAACAACACTAAACATTGTCCACAGGCTAGAAGATCAGGGAGTGCTGAAAAAAACAAGAACTGTTGGCAAGGCCATAATGTACCAAATGAATTCAGATTCAGCCCAAGCAAAATCAATTAGCAAGCTTGCCTTTGAGATAGCAAAAAAAAGAATCGAACATACTATCAGCAAACAAAACAAAAATTGACACTATCAGAATATGTAGGAATTAACAGACTGCTGATTTCCTGTACCAGCGTGCAAATTTGTCAAGCGCCTTGTATCTGTGCGATAC
>DATIGB010000230.1:0-5629 GCA_035454985.1 Candidatus Nitrosotenuis sp. | reverse complement strand
TCGCATTTGCTGGAAAAGGTCAACACCAAGACACCGGCGCAAAGATGGTTCACCTGGCATCTGATACCACATCTCGAACAACATCAAAATCCGTAAGCCGACTAAACGGAAGATCAACATATAGAGGATTGCTTCACGTTGCAAAGGGTGCAACAAACGTAAAGGCATCTGTGCGATGCGACGCCTTATTGCTTGACGACACATCAAAAACCGATACTTATCCATACATGGAAATTAATCAGGAAGACGCTACAGTGACTCATGAGGCAACCGTTGGAAAAATCGGGGATGAACAAATATTCTATCTAATGACTAGGGGCTTCACCGAAGAAGAGGCACTGACCCTGATTGTAAATGGCTTCATGGAACCATTCACAAAAGAACTCCCAATGGAATACGCAGTAGAACTAAACAGACTCATAAAACTAGAAATGGACGACTCTGTAGGATAAAATCCTACTTTCTTTTTTGAACGGACATGCAAGCCCTATCAACCATCGACATTGCTCACGTAGATGAGATTTCAACATCCAAGAACGAGCCGGACTGGCTAAAACAGTACCGAAAGAACTCATTTTCAATTTATCAGGGATTGCCGCCTGAGGTATCTCCGCTTTACAACAAGTACACCGATGCAAAGAAAATGGATCCTGCCAAGGTGTCGCTCTCACTAATCTCTGAAAGTGTGATTTTTGACTCATTAAAACCAAGACTGCAAGAGCTTGAATCCGAAATTAGCGTAATCCAGATTGGCTCTAACATTTACCGAATAAACATTCCGGCAGATATAAAGTCAAAGGGACTGGTCGTGGCATCCATTTATGACGCAATAAAGACTGATGGTGACACTGTAAGAAAAATACTCGAATCAAGTAATCCAAACGAAGACAAGTACACTGCACTGAACAACGCCGCATTCAACTCGGGAATATTTATAAAAATTCCAAAGAACCTTGTCTTGGAAAAACCAATTCATATCGTCTCGTCGGTGTCGCCAGATGGGACGTCTGCAATATCAAAAAACATCATTATTGCAGAAGAAAGTAGCAAGGCAAGCATAGTGCAGGAACTATACGCGCCAAAATCAAGTAGGCAGCAAGCGTACATGGAATTAATGACGATTAACGCGCACCCAAACAGCCAACTGCACCTGACGTCGTTTCAGGCAATGGATCAAAGCGCGGTCAGTTTTTCCACAAGAAATTGTACGCTACTCCAAGACGCAAAGGTGAATTCGTACCTCGGACTGTTTGGCTCAATGCTGTCTAGATATCGAACAAACTATTACCTAAACGGCATCGGCGCATCCGTGCAGGACGCCGAGGTGGTATTTGGTAACAATGATCAATCCTTTGACTTGTCTGCAAACCTAATTCACCAAAAGCCATCGACCGAAGGACAAGTAGTACAGAGATCTGTTCTCAAAAACAAATCAAAATCCCTGTTCAAGGGAATGATAAAAATACTGGAAACTGCAACACAATCAAAATCATTTCTGTCTGGGCGTTCTATTTTGCTGGACAAAGATGCAAAGTCTGACGCAATACCTGGCCTTGAAATCCTGACCAACGATGTCAAGGCCACCCATTCAGCGTCTGTTGCGCAAATAGACGAAGAGCAAATATTCTATCTTGGTACTCGCTGTCTTGACCGCTCTGACGCAGAAAAAATAATCGTTGAGGGATTTCTGGAGCCAATGTCAAGGCTAATGTCGTATCAGGTAAGGGCGTGGATTTCATACCTGATAGAATCAAAATGGCAAAATCGCGATCTGATCATAAAATCAGACGAGCAACTAAAATCAATAGTCGAAGTAGAGGAAGTAAGATACAAAGAAGCTGATCAGCTTGAAACCCACTACAAATACCGGTGAGGGTGTTTTGGGAAACTGGATCAAAGCATGTAGTAAGGACAAACTTGGAAATAACGAGATGTTTAGTTTTGATTACGATGGGAAACACCTTCTCATAACCAATCTAAATGGATTGATCTACGCGACGGACAGAATCTGTACGCATGCAGAAGCAGACCTGTCCACCGGATTTCTCAGCAGTGAGGGTGTGCGATGCCCATTACATCTTTCTGTTTTTAATTTGGAAAACGGCAACCCACAGAACCCGCCTGCAGAGCAACCCCTAAGGACGTACAATGTTAAAATAGATCAAAACGAGATTTACGTTGAGGTATAACAATGCAGACAGCAATTTCTATTGAAAAAATCCGACAAGACTTTCCAATCCTAAAACGAAAGGTACGAAACGACAAGCAACTTGTCTACTTTGACAACGCCGCAACCGCCCAAAAACCAATCCAAGTAATTAACGCAATTTCCGATTTTTACACAAATCACAACTCTAACATTCACCGCGCGGTTCACGCCCTTGCAGAAGAGGCAACGGAGGCATATGAAATGACGCGTGACAAGGTAGCGAAATTTCTAAACATCCAAGACCGACAAGAGATAGTGTTTGTCCGAGGCACCACTGAGGCAATTAATCTTGTGGCATACACTTGGGGCCGTCAGAACATAAGAGAAGGCGACATCATAGTTACAACTGAATATGAACACCACAGCAATATTGTTCCATGGCAACTGTTGACCCAAGAAAAGGGCGCAAAGCTGGAATACATCGGTGTAAACGATGATGGGGAATTGATTTTAGACCAACTCGATGAATATCTTGCAACCGGCAGGGTAAAACTTGTTACCATAAGCCAAATGTCAAATGTTCTTGGTACAATAACTGACATGCAAGAAGTAATGAAAAAATGCAAAAAGGCCGGCGTGCGAGTCCTAGTTGACGGCGCACAATCCGTCCCCCACATGAAAGTTGACATACAACAGCTTGGATGTGACTTCTTTGCGTTTTCCGCACACAAAATGCTAGGTCCTACGGGCGTAGGAGTTTTATGGGCAAAAAAGGAACTCCTTGAACAAATGGCTCCGTTCCATGGGGGTGGCGATATGATTCGAGAGGTCCACAAATATGAAACAACTTGGAATGATCTCCCGTACAAATTTGAGGCGGGAACTCCAAACATCGCAGACGTGATTGGGTTCTCAGCAGCCATCGACTATCTGAATAATTTGGGAATGGACTATGTCAGAAACCATGAAATTGAAATAACAAAATACGCACTTGAAAAAATGTCTGCAATCAAGGGGCTCGTAGTTTATGGAACAAAGGACATCTCAAAGCGCGGTGGCGTGATCTCGTTTAATTTTGCAGACATTCACCCGCATGATCTTGCAACCATAATAGACGAAGATGGCGTCGCAATAAGATCCGGCCATCATTGCGCACAGGTGTTGATGGAAAGACTGGATGTTGCTGCAACGTCTCGTGCAAGCTTTTACATTTACAACACAAAAGAAGAGGTGGACGTTCTGATAAAATCACTTGACCGGGCAGCGAGGTTATTCAAATTATGAGTAGCAACGCCGATATCTATCACGAGATGATTGTGGAATATTCCAGACATCCAAGTAACTTTGGGAAAATAGATAATCCAGATGTGACATACCACGACAGCAATCCTCTGTGTGGCGACAGCATTGATATTTTCATGAATGTCAAAGACAACAAGGTGTCTGACATCAAGTTTAATGGAAGAGGCTGCGCAATTTGCCTGGCATGTTCTTCCGTTTTGACCGAAATTGTAAAAGGAAAAAGCATTGATGAGGTAAAAAAAATACAAAAAGAAGACATACTTGGAGAACTCGGACTGCAAAACTTGCAGGCGGTCAGAATAAAGTGCGCTCTCTTGTCGCTTAAAGTACTAAAATATGGCATTTACACATATCTTGCCAACAAGCTAAATGACACAAACGCAGACGCACTAAAGCAAGAGGCTTCGTCCCTCTACTAGGAATTCCGCATGACTGACATTCCACTAGAAATTCGAAAAGTAATTTTTGAAAAATACAATAATCCTGACAACAAGTTCACAAACGACGAGATTTTTGAAATACTTCAAAAAAACAACACGATTGAAAAATCCATCGTAATAGACGACATGGAGAAATATTTTACGGAATTGTGCGATTCGGGACTGATGCGAAACATTGCGCAAAACTTTACCACACAATACTTCAAGTTGTTTGATGATGTGGAAAAAGTCAAGTGCAACTCATGCAATAACGAGTCTCCGATTGGAAAATCCGAACCAAGAGTATGCCCGGTGTGTAAGGCGCCTATCTAGGTTTGTATTTCTGAGCGGCACTTTCCAATGATTGGATCATCGGAAGCTTTTCTCCGGTGAGATACAGTACTAGAGCTCCGCCAGCCGTGCTGATGTGCGTTATTTTTTCTGTCAGTCCGTATCTTTTGAGCGCTGACGTGAGATGTCCACCACTGACTATGGTTGTTGCCATCGAGTTTGCAACTGCCTCTAGAAGCGACTTTGTTCCGTAGCTGAATTTTTCATTTTCAAAAAACCCCGCAGGTCCGCTTATGAAAACAGTGCCAGCGCTTGATATGATCTTGGAATAGTGTTCAATTGTTTTTGGCCCAAGGTCGTAAATCTGATCCCCCTTGTTTAACTCCCTGACGTCAAGCTCAAGCCTTTCGCCGTCTTTGTTTATTGCAACATCGACTGGTGTGAAAAAGACATCGGGATATTCTCCCATCAGGGCATGTGCCTTTGCAACCGCATCTTCCTCGCCCTTTATCCCAAGTGAGTACTTGATTCGTGCCTGCGCACGCATGAAAACATTGCCAATCAAACCCGTAAGGAGAATTTGGTCTGCTCTGCCTCTTTTTATGAGCATCTTGATTGCCTCAAGTCTGTCTGTGATTTTGGATCCTCCAAGTACAATTACGTGGGGTGCCTTTGCTACTGTGATTATTTCATCAAGCTTTCGCACTTCGCGCTCTACAATTTTTCCGGCACATGCTGGCATTATGTGTGAAAATCCCACCAGTGATGGGTGTGCTCTGTGTGCACTTGGAAACGAGTCAAGAACGCATAAGTCAAACAGCTTGCCTAATCGTTTTACCATTATGGTGCTTGACGCATCTTCTGGAGAAAACTCGTAATTTTCTTCCGCACAAAACCTCAGGTTATCCAACAATATGATGTCGCCGTCTTTCATTTTTTTTATTTCAGATTGTGCCAATGAACCAATCACGTCTTGAACATAAGTGATTTTTTTACCAAGTAGTTTTTCTAAAATTTTTGCGTGTTGTTCCATTCCTATGTAGTCCTTGTTTCCAACTCTTCCCTGATGCGATACTACAACCACTTTGGCATTACTTAGGGCCTTGATGGTTTCAATTGCCTCCTCTATTCTTTTTGTTCCGGAAATCTCGTCTGTTACAGGATCAATTGGGCAATTCATATCGACGCGCAACAGGACAGTCTTTCCCTTCAGGTCGAAATCATCAAGGGTTAGAATCTTCACATCCGTTGTCTTTTTTTGCCAACTTAAAATCTTTCAGCCGATCAGAATCACTACTGCAAAACATTTTACAGTATGTATTGTTTACACATCTTGAGATAAATTAAAAATGTCGTGTCTGGGTGCGCTATAATTGAAGAATTGGCTGTTTGATGTTAGATCAAGGCCATTTTTTCTACTTCTGCTAGCCTTTATCATAATGTCCGTTTTAGTGCATCAAAAAATTAC
>DATIGB010000229.1:0-6140 GCA_035454985.1 Candidatus Nitrosotenuis sp. | reverse complement strand
GCTGACGTAGCTCTCAAATGCTTTTGCGTCTGCCTTTCCGGTTTCTTTTGGCTTTACAGTGGGCTTGTAGGGGTATTTCTTGATCGTCTTGTCTGCAAATTCCTTGTAGTTTTTTGCAACAGTGTAATTTGGGTATAGGCTGTATGCCAGATCAAAGTATTTTTTTGCCTCCTGGTATTCGCCGAAATTACCAAACCCGACGCCAAGGCCAAGCAATGCAACTGCGTCCTTTGGGTTTTTCCGATATACTTTGTAAAAGTCAATCAGCGATTTCTGGTGGTATCCGAGATTGCTTTCGGCAACCCCCTTCATTTTCAGAACAGACGAATTGTCTGGGTACATCTGCAGTATCTTCTCGTACGTGGATACTGCCTCCTTGTACTGCCCCTTTGCAAAGTATTTTGCGGCGTCTGCGTACATTGCGTTTGCCCTGTCAGACTTTTCATCCGCAAAGGCAGGAACCGCATGAATGCCCACCACAAAGGCCACAAAAATGATTATAACACATATTTTCATGATAATTGGTGTATGTCTGGCCCCAGTAATAATTTGAACGAACTAAAGATGCGAATCCTGCAAATCCAGGATGAGATATCGCAGCTTGGCTCACCTGAGCCAATCATGCCTGAGATGATCACTGCGACAAACGCGCTTCGCCTAAACGAATACCTAGCCAAGTCCGACGAAAAAAAGACTGCACTCAATGCGGCATACCGCGACTACACACGGGAGCTTGAGCAGATCGTCTCGACTCTGCTTTCTATTCAGGTGGACCTAAAGGACATTATTCGGGCGGAGGCGTCGATAATAGACGGGCAGGAGCCGCAAAAAAAGACGCGCGCAAAAAAACCAAAGAAATAGCCTAGTGGGAAACGTCGCCTGCCATGATCTTGACGGGCTTTGATCTCTGCATCACTATGAGGCCCCCGTCTGTGTCTAGCTTTACTGCCTTTCCTGATATCTTTCCGTTTGAAGTTGACACCGTTATTGACTTGCCAAGAGTGGAAGAGTTTGCGGTCCATTCTTTGACTATCTTGTTTATCTTGCCGTCCCTTAGCGAGTCCAGGATTTTTTCAAACTCCTCAAGAAACGCCTGCACGAGCTTTGCGGGCTTTACTTTGCTGTTCTGGCTCACAAGCGTTGCAACTCCGTAAAAGTTTTCTTTTTTTGTTATCATTTTTTCAATCTCGGCCGGCCTTACCTTGAAGTTTATTCCGACGCCCAGAATCATGCTCTCTATGTTGCTTGACTCTATTGACGCATCGATGATCATTCCTGCAATTTTTTTCCCCTTCAGGGTCACGTCGTTTGGCCACTTTAGCTCTGTTTTGACACCCAGTGTTTTTTGAATCGCAGCTGACAGTGCGACTGACGCAGCAAGCGGGACTAGCGTGATCTTTGCAACATCGAATCTTGGGTGCAGTATTACCGAAAGCCAAATTCCGCCCCTTGGTGAAACCCAGCTGCGGCCAAGCCTCCCCTTTCCGGAATCCTGCGTCTCTGATATGACGACAGTTCCGTCCTCTGCTTTGTTGTTTGCTATTGTTGATGCAAAGCTTTGCGTTGAGTCTATTGCGTCAAAATAATAGATTTTTCTTCCAATGTTTTTTGTCTTAAGGCCGTCTGTTATTTCCCAGGGGAGCATGAGGTCGGTAGTTTTTACGAGCCTGTATCCGAGGTTTTGTTTTGACTCTATCTCGTACCCAAGCGACTGGATTTTTTTTATGTGCTTCCAGACTGCGACCCTGCTTATCTTCAATACCTCGCTTAGGTCCTCGCCTGAGAGATATTCGGAGTGGTGTGCCTTGAGAAACTGCAGGACCTTGATCAGTCCGACGTTTTCATGGGCCGCATATGACATGGAACAATGAATCTTGGATTCTTGGATGATTTAAAATTTCTAAAAAGCCCTGCGACTCTGAGTGTATCTTGGAAAACTAAAAGCCGATGTCGATATCGTATCCGCCGCCCCCATCTCCGCCCATGTCTGCGCCGGAATCACCCATGTCTCCTCCCACATCGCCTGGCTGATTTTCCGCGCCCGGCGGGATCTGGTCCTGCGGGACATAGTCGTGCATCTGCGAGCCCATCATTGAAAACATTGTCGAAAACATCATCATGTCCATTATGCCAAAGAACATCATCATTGGCAGCATTGACTTGTTTGACTCCATGAACCCTTCGAGCTTTTTCTTGTCACCTGATTTGTACAGCTGGACCATCTGCTCCCAGTTTTGCTGCATTTCGTGAATCCTGTGCTCCAGCTCGTTTGCGCCCTTGTCTGTCATCTGGAGCTCGATTTTCTCTCCTCCAAAGAGCCCCTTTTTCTTGTTCACGCGAATCATGCCGCGCTCCTCGAGTTTTTCTAAAATCTTGTTTAGCTCCTCTGGCTCGATTCCAGTCTTGTTTCTTATCTTGTCAAACTTTTTGGCGCCCTTTTTGATTGCGCCTAGGACAATTACGTCCTTTGGCTCCTCTTCCACGAGACCAGTTGGCGCCGACTCTATAAAGAATTTTCTTATTCTGAGAAATTCGAATCAAAATGAGCTTGCGGTTAAATGCTGCCACGAATCGCACCTGTCAAAAACCAAACACTGTTCGGCGCCCAGAGGCAAGCGTCCGATAAATTATAATCTGCTTTGCGCATAATACCACTCATGGAAGTAGACTCGCACACAGACGACGAAATAATCCAGATTCTCTCGCTCAAAAACGTGGCAGTGGTGGGCATGTCAAAAAACGCCGAGAAGGCGGCGCACTATGTGCCAAAATACCTGCAGTCAAAGGGCTACAACATAATGCCCGTAAACCCGACCGCAGACGAGATACTTGAGAAAAAGTGCTACTCCTCACTGCAGGATGTTGACCAGCAAGTCGACATTGTAGACGTGTTCAGGCCCTCAGACCAGGTCCTTCCGGTAGTACAGGAGGCCATAAAGCTAAAGCCAAAGGTAATCTGGCTCCAGGAGGGAATTCACAATCCCGAAGCCGAGGCGCTTGCAGAAAAGGCGGGAATCAAAGTCGTCTTCAACAGGTGCATGCTTGCAGAGCACCAGCGGTTGTTCTGATGGCCGACGCAACTTTTTCTGATTTCTTTGAGTCACTGCAGGAGTTGATCAAGTCGTACGAGAAGAAAAACCTCATGATAAGGATCCAGCATGATCTTGATTCCAACATGGTGCGGCTCTTTGGGGAACAGATTAGCTCCCTTGCAAGGGCGCAAGGGGGACTGGATGACGTCTCTGAGCTTGCGTGCACCACTGCCGAGCACCACCCGTACTGGAACCTTTTGTATCATGCGTGCCAAATCTCAAAGATAACGCTTGACAAGTGGAACGGGGATCTGACAAAAGAGGAGCTGGACGAAATCTCTTGGTCAATTGACGAGCTGAAAAACACTTGCGAAAAACTCAGACAGCGGCCGCAAAATGATCACACTCACTAGGCAGAGATAAATAGCCAAAAACACATTTTGTACTTGTGCCAATAAAAATCGGAATTATCGGCAAGACAAACACTGGCAAGACAACCTTTTTCAATTCTGCGACACTTTCGTCGTCTGAAATTTCCACTTATCCGTTTACTACAAAAAAGCCCGAGTCGAGCCTCACAAATGCAATCTCACTGTGCGTTCATCCAGAGTTCAACGTTTTTGACAACCCGCGAAACTCTAAATGCGTTGACGGGTGGCGTTACATTCCAATCGAGCTGATTGATCTTCCAGGGCTGATAAAGGATGCATGGCAGGGAAAGGGGCTTGGCAACCAATTCCTATCTGTTGCGGCACAGGCAGACGCCCTATTACATGTGGTGGATGTTTCTGGGGGAATTGACTCATCGGGGAAAATATCTGAGGCCGGAACGGGCGACCCGATATCTGACTTTGCAGACATTGAAGAGGAGCTAATCATGTGGTACCTGAAAATACTTGAGGGGAACCGCGACAAGGTCTCAAAGGTGATTCACACCGGAACCGACAAAGTTGTGGCAATTGCTGACCTGTACCGCGGAATAGGCGTGCACAACTCTCACGTAAAGGAGGCGCTGCACGCAGTGGGAATTGAGGACAAGGAGCTTGATGACATTGACTTTCAGGAAAGCAAAAAATTTGCGTCAGTTTTGCGCAAAATTTCCAAGCCGTCACTGATTGTCGCAAACAAGATTGATGTCGAGGGGGCAGACAAGAACTTTGCAAGACTGCGCGAGCGCTACAATGACACAATTGTGGTGCCTGCAAGTGCCGACAGCGAGCTGTCACTGCGGCGTCCAGAGCAAAAGGGGCTCATAAAGTACTCGCCTGGCTCTGAGCAGTTCAACATTGTAAAGCCGGACGAGCTTAGCCAGAAGCAAAAAAACGCACTAGACTTTATCACAAAGGAAATCATGGGCGAATACATGAGAACCGGGGTCCAGTTTGCAATCAATGTGACTGTGTTCAAGCTGCTAAAGATGAACGCAATCTATCCTGTGGCAGACGAGGAACGACTCTCGGACAGAAACGGCAGGGTCCTGCCTGACTTGATTCTCTTAAAGGACGGTGCGACAGTTGCAGACCTGGCAAAGGAGATACACAGTGACCTAACCAAGGGGCTGCTTTACGCAAAGGACATCCGGTATAACCTGCGCCTTCCGACGACGTACCAGCTGCGGGACCGCGACGTAATATCGCTGGTGTCTGCGTCGACAAAAAAATCTAGCTAGTGTCTGATAGAATTCTTTCCTTTTTCATCCAGACTGTCTTGTCTTTGTGATCCAAAAGAACCACGTTCATCTGCGATATTTGATCTCGAATTTTGTCAGCCTCTGAGTACTGCTTTTGTGCGCGCAGCGCCTCGCGTTTTTTTATGAGGTCTGTGATTGACTGCCTTTCCTGCTCTGTTACCTTTTGCACCGCAAGCCCGAGAATCTCTGACATTCTGTCAAACTCTGGCAGGCATGTGTCTGCGACTGACCTTGTCATGGACTCTGATGCCGCAATTCTGTTAATCCCCTTGACTAGCTTGAAAAATGCACCTGTTGCCAGTGACGTGTTAAAGTCGCCCTCCAGGGCAGAGTCAAACTCCTTGCCGCATTCCTGCACGAGGCCTGATGTCTCCGAGGTGTCACCCTGCCCCTCTGCCATTATCATCTCGTAATAGGCAGTCTCGACTTGGCGCCACTTGATGAGGTTTTCCTTTAGGAGGTCCTCTGAGTAGTCAATTGGCTTTGAGTAGTGCCCTGAGAGGCAAAACAGCCGAATCACGTTTGGGCCCCACCTTTCCAGGACGTGCCTTACTGATTTTATGTTCCCAAGTGACTTTGACATTTTTTCTCCGCCTATTGTCACCATTCCGACATGCATCCAGACCTTGGCAAGCGGTTTTTTTGTGAACGCCTCAGACTGCGCTATTTCGTTTTCGTGGTGGGGAAAGATCAAGTCCCTGCCCCCGCCGTGAATTTCAAACTCCTCGCCTAGGTACCTGAGGCTCATAGCGGAGCATTCTATGTGCCAGCCGGGCCTGCCGCTGCCCCAGGGGCTTGGCCACATTGGCTCGGAATCTGCAAACTTCCATAGCGCAAAGTCAAGCGGATCGTTTTTTGTCTCGTCTATTCCTATTCTTGCCCCTGATATCAGCTCGTCAGTCTTTTTCTTTGAAAGCTTGCCGTACTCTGAAAACTTTGATACGCTATAGTACACGCCGTTCTTTGAGACGTACGCAAACCCCAGGTCCACCAGACTCTGTATCAGTTTTATCATGTCCTGTATGTGCTCTGTTGCCTTTGGGTATGCGGTGGCCCGCCTGATGTTTAGCCCGTCAAAGTCCTCAAAGTAGTGCTCGATGTACCTGGTGCTAATGTCAAGTGCTGGAACTCCTTCTGTGCTTGCACGGTTGATTATCTTGTCGTCCACGTCTGTAAAGTTTTGGACAAAGTTTACCGTGCGCCCCTTTGATTCCAGGTACCGCCTGAGGGTATCAAATACTATTATGGTTCGAGCATGGCCAATGTGGGACTCGTCGTATACTGTTACTCCGCAGAGGTATATTCGAACGTTTTTTGCCAAAATCTCCTGCTCCTTTGTGCTCAGTGTGTCGAGAATTCTCATTTTTCACCAACCTCACAATCTTGACGGCATTATCCTCTTGTGTTCACTTTTTTTG
>DATIGB010000228.1:0-4110 GCA_035454985.1 Candidatus Nitrosotenuis sp. | reverse complement strand
TGACTCGCCGGTGGTTTGCTCTAGTGTCTTGTTTGCAGAAAGTCTTGCTGATTCTATTGCCACGTGCCTTATCTGGACTTTTTCATTTGAACATAGCTGGACGCAAAAATCATACTCGCCTCGTTTTCCACCTTGGAACTTGGCAATTTTTATCTGCGGTTTTCCTTTGATGAACTCTTTTCTTGCATAAGGCTGTCCGTTTCCTGTTCTATAGCATTGACCGTGCATAATATCACCGATGAACCCCTGACTAAAATACCTATATTTTAACGGTTAGCCATCAAATCTCCATTACCGCTCACGCTTATATGGAAATTGAAGCAACTTTTGTCATTGAGTTCTGAATCTGAGCCAAACGTATCTGGGACACTTGTTGATGATCACACGCTAATTGGAAACAAGGAAATGCAAAACAATCTTGAGCAAAGGGGATACGGGGAAATACGAAACGACAAATTTTTCCTAAAACCATTTGAATCTCTGTACTTTCTGTTCTACAACAAACTCTCACTTACAAAGGGAAAAAAGAAGATCGCCTTTGACGATATGGTGCAGATTTGCAGTGACTTTGACAGGGATGCACTGACAAAATTTCTGATATACCGTGATTTGCGTGTACGCGGATATGCTGTAAAGGACGGCTTTGGCTTTGGCTCTGACTTTCGTGTGTACGAGCGAGGACAATTTGGAGAAAAGGGAGCAAAATATCTTGTGTTCGGCTTAACTGAGGGAAAGCAGGAAAAAATTGGGCAGCTGCAAAAAAACATTGAAGAAATCACAAAAATGGGAAAGGAGCCAATACTTGCAGTGGTTGAAAGGCGCGGCGAAGTCATCTACTACAAGCTATCGCTGGTCAGATTTGTGGAGAATACAAAAAACATTGATGCATCAAGCTTCGTTTCTAGCTGATAGTGTCGATTGCCCACTGAGAGTCGTATTTTAGGAGATTGTTCTGGTTTGCATACGCAAAGTCGTAAACCTGAACGTACCTAGTCTCATTATTCCAAAGATGCTCAAAGTCGTTAACCTTTATGTCCACTCGCGACCCGTCATTCCAGGACGTAAACACGTCTACTGATTCAAAATTTCGATTTTCCGTATTGAACGTCTCGTTTGACGTTCCGGTATATGCAACAATGTCGTTTCTCTCATCGCGAAATACTCCTATTTTTTCGGAGAACGAGCCATCCACGTGCTCTGAATTCGGGATTGCAATTTTGATTAGTATCTTGTTTTTTTGAATCAGATCCTGCAAAAGCTCAAGTTTGTTGTTTTTAATTCCAATTCCATTTGCGACCTTGTTTTTTTTGTTAAAGATTCTGCTTAGAACGTTTAGATCTGCGGACCTGTATCTGTGTCCTGTGATCAGTCTTATTTTTCCGTCGTGTTGGACAAAGTTCTGCAATCCTAGCGATAAGGTGGAAATGCTCTTTAGCGTGATGTATTCTACTGCCCTGTCGTATTCGATGGAATTGCTCAGACAGGGAATGAAAAAGTCCGTAACCAAATCGTCTCTGTCCGTTCTGTACTGTTGTTTTAACGTGATGTCTCTTAATCCCACTGATTTGGTGTCGAGTTTATCTTATTTAAAGAAGAATATTTTTGTCAAAAACAAAAATATCGGAGTTTTTGGGTATTGTAAAACGTCGCTTCAATACGAACCTGTCTGGTGACTTGAGAATTTGAGCTTCTGTCAAATGCCAAGAGTATGGGAAGATACTGGGAAAAACAAATTAGAGAACCGACCAACTGCCGCTTTACGTACTAGGTTAATTATTCTAATAAAAATATTAAACTAGGTTTAACTTGCTTTTGTATTGCATGTGTCTTCTTCCAAGTTCGTTAATGCCGCCTGAAACCTTGATGATGTTTTTCTGAGTCATCTTTTTCATCTTGTTGTACACTGTATTGACTGGGATTGCAGTCTCAATTGAAATCTGAGACGCCGATTTTGGTAATTCTGCGATTGCACAAAGGATTTTCATCGATTTACTGTCCAAAAAATTTCTAATTAAAGCGTCATGTTTCTCATCAAACTCAGAATTCTTTTCTCGTAGCGATTTTGTATTGTTTTGCATGGTCGGAGATAATCAAAACTTATTGTATAAAACAATGTTGAAACTAGTGACAAAAATTCTCACAAAAAATTACATTTGTTTGCATTTAATTATAATTTAATCAATATTCTAACTATTTAATAGCAAATGATGTTTCTGTCTTACTCAGGATCATAGTCCTTTCTACTTATTTTGTATGAGCAGGTATTGTTTGTAATGTTGAACTCTACCTCACAACCAAGCATCTTAAATGATGCATTATAGTATGTTTGAAAATAAATCGACCACTTCATTCCCATGTCGTGCTTCATGACGAATTTGACGTGATCATCTTCTACAATTTCTACATAATGAAAGCCCGAGGCTTTTGCCCTGCTACGTAGAATTGATACCCATTCCTTTATGTCCAACTTGCCTCTCATGGCAAGAAGCATGTCTCTTGGCACGCTCTTGCCGCTGGCATCTGCCACTTCTATTATCGTCGCATCGTCAATCTTTTCAAAATATGATACCAGAATATCTTTTGGGATTGGTATCCAATTGGTCTTTGCAGCAACAATATCCCAGTCTACAGCATGTGAAAGCAGCTGATTTATTGCTGAATTCAAAGTCGTACTCTCAGATTTTGCATATGATCTTAATTTGGCAAGTGTTTGCTTGTTAATTCTCGCAGTTACTGTCTCAGTTTTTTCAGATTTGTAGTCATTTGCCATTTTAGATTTCATTTAATTACGATCCTAATAGTTAATGAATTTTTTAGATTACCTAAAAAAACTAACGTTATCTTACAAATAGTTACATTTGAATACAAAATATAAAAAATTAGTCGATCATTTGATCACCTTTAACAATCATTATCGTGACTAGTTTGTCACGTTGCGGAAAATAATGCGATTTTTATCACATTGTAAACATGACGAGGATCTTGATAATGAAATCTGAGGCACGTGTGTGCGAATCATGCTCCGCTCAAACTGGAGTCTATGCGACTTGTTCAAAATGTATGCGGACAATTGAACGGATGTGCATAAAATGCCTGGCTGTACAAAAGTTGACCTGTTCTTGCTTTGACATCTGCCGTACATTTGATTTTGTAAAGTGATGTTATGGCAAAAAATCTAGAAAGAGTAGATTTGGGGGAGAAACTTCGTCTGAACACACCCAAATCGAATTCGACAACATTTGTCTTGCTGAGCTGCATTGATGGGGAGACAGACGAAGCAATCGAGTACCTCAAAAAAATCAATTCTATTAAGGAAATCAATCCAACTGATGGGCTGTATGATCTTGTTATCAGAATTGAATCAAAAACAAATGAAGAATTTAGACAAATATTTAACCATAAAATAAGATCACTTGATTCGGTAAAATACACCATGATACTTCAGACCATTGACAACTTGTGACAGCTTTGGTCCTTCCTTGCAATTGTTATATGATCGCAACTTGGTAATCATAAACGGACACAACTGACTATGTTCAACCTATAATTGGCAGCAAATTTCCCAACACTTGACAATTATGACCTGATGAGTAATGCAAAAGTTTTTTTGATATGTGGAGTGAATCCGATCCGCCGAGGCACAAATCATACACGGTTAATAATTTCAGGGAAACTCCACAGATACGTAATCTTTTGAAAGACTGCATGAAATAGAAGTGGTTGCTAACGTTTACCAATCAAGGCAAATAATTACGTGGTAGAAAATCTAAACAATTGGAAGGTATGATATCTCGAATTTCATAACATTAAAGAGAAAAAGGAGTCCGAGAACAGAAATAGATTAAACCTGCATCAGGCAGGGAAAAAGAATTTCTCGCATCGCAAACAAGAACAACACATTAGAAAGTCATACGGCAATTTTTTTTCGGTTCAGCGCCAAGGCAAGAGCAACAGCGGTCATTGATATCAAGGTGGCCATGAGAAATATCGAATTGTATGCCTCCGTGGTGGGAAACCTTCCAGGCACGCCTTCAACTGTTGCCTGGTGCATCTGCTGATACATCGCCGCAAGAGATGGTCCTATTGACTGCCCGACCAGATTGAGGAGCA
>DATIGB010000227.1:0-3741 GCA_035454985.1 Candidatus Nitrosotenuis sp. | reverse complement strand
ATACCGTTTTGATGACTAACCGTAGAGCACTTGATCTTGACGCCCAACGGCTTGCGTTACCCGCGGGTGGGCGGGATGAGAGAACGCCCTTTTTCGGAACCAACTCCAAGCCACGCAAACTGCCTGAAAACGCGCAGACTCCCACCCGTCGGGTGCACGCTGTGTTGGCCCACTGCTGATCTTTAGGATTTGAGATTCTTGAGCGCATACTCTGCAAATTCCTGAACTCTGCTGCTTGATGGTTTCGTTAAAACTTCTTTCAAATAGGGAATAGCCTTTTGGTTGCCGAGGTACCCAAGCCCGGAGATTGCGTCAATTTTAACTTGCTCATCACTATCATTCATCAATTCAAGCAATTTGTCAAAGACTTTCTCTGAATCATGAAAGCTACTCAACGATCCGGTGATTGCCGATCTCACTTTTGGAACTGTTTCTGTTTCAAGCGCCTCCAACAGCACATCGGATGTAATCTGGGAGGCTGTAAATCCAAGGGCCCAGGCCGCATTTGCCCGTATTTCTTCGTCTGGGCTTTTCAACATTTGAAGCAAGAGAGGAACAGCTTCCCTCTGATTTGTCTCAAGCAAATGTGCAATGATCTCACTTAATCCATCGTTGTCGTGCCCCTCCCGAAAGCCGTGCGTAAATGCCTGGAAAAGCAAAGGCAATGCCTTAACACCTTCTAGGCGTGCCAGCGGATAGGCTGCTGCCTCTCGAATAACAAAGCTTTCATCGTTGAGCAAGGAATACAGTTCAGGCACATGCGCCTCAGCTGCCATTTCATCAATCTTTTGAGAGGCACGAACAGAGCGCTTGATATTGTCGCTTCGTAAATCCAGGATAAGTTGAGACCAGTTTGATTTGGACATAGTCCTGAAAAGAGTGGGCTAACGGGGAGCGTTAGCGGCGGACGGGGGGCGGGGTGAGACAAAAGCCTGAGAGCAGAAAATTGCCAGAGCCTTGAAAAATGCTTATAAACCGCGCAGACTCCCCGCCGTCCGCTGCACGCTGTGTTAGCCCGCCGCTCTATTCAGGCTTGACTTCCATAGATTTTACAACACTTGGTAAATGCCGCCATAGTTGAACAATTAATGTGCCAACTCCGACAAGAACTATACCAAGAATTTGTCTTGGGCTTAGAGGCTCATCTAAGAATAGCCACGCTAGTATTGCAATCTGCGGCAACATTGTGCTATTTATGATACTCGACTCAACAGCAGTAAGTGTTTTGAGGGTATTGTTCCATAATGTAAATGCAACTGCCGTGTTGACAACCGCAAGCCAGCCTATGATTAGCCATTGCATAAGGTTAAGATTGCCAAAGCCTTGAGTCGTTGCTCCGATAATCAATAAAAGTAAACCGCCAACGCCCATGCTTATTGCTGTAACAAGAATGGGCGCTAAGCCACTTTGATGATTAACCCTTCTTCCCAATAAGGACGACCCTGAATTTGCCAAAACGCCGATAAGCGCAATCGTTAAACCAAGAACTTGCCCTGTGGGTATATTCAACGGAAGAAAATAAACAATTGCACCTACTGCCGATAAGAGGATACCGCCCCATTGAATTATTGAAGGAGATTCATCTTTAAGAAAACCGCTCGACAATGCGACAAAAATTGGTGAAAAATTGAGCAGTAAACTCAAAGTAGCCGCAGGCAAAAAAGAAAGACTTACAAACTGCGCTCCTTGTGTTAGTGTGTAAAACATAATCCCAAGTAAGGCAAGTTGTCCCCATGTGGCACGAGAAAAGGTGCGTAATGCTTTTCGGTGAGTTGGGTTGATTAGAATAAATGGAATCAAGCAAAGGAAAGCAATAAAATAACGCAAACCTGCGAAAGTAATGGCAGGTAGGCTGGCTTTTAATCCAATCTTGACAAGCACCCAAGATGTTGACCATAGAAAAGTTACAAACAACGCTTGCAGTACGGCTTTGACGTGTAACTTTGAGGTCATCAGTTCATGATCCTATATTGGCGAATTACTGATTTGTAATTCATTGATAATATGCAAAGAGCGGGCTAACGGCAAGCGTTACCCGCGGGTGGGCGGGACGAGAGAACGCCATTTTGCCGGAACCAACTCCAAACCACACAACTGCCCAAAAACGCGGCGACTCCCACCCGTCGGGTGCACGCATTGTTAGGCGCTCTTTAAGGTTTCTGTTATCAACACAATTATCTATCACTTTATTTCAAATTGAAGCGTATTTGATTCTAATTGCCCTTTCCATGCAGAAAGTCCATTTTGGGGATCAGATTGATTCTGGTAAATCGCACTCACAATGTAAGTACCTGTTTCATCGAGCAAATAAAACTCTTTCAAATCATACTCAACTTGAATTGGATGTGCCGAGTCGAGGATCATAAAATCGTTATCCCTTAAGCGGCGAACACGAATTTTGGGTAAAAAACGCGCACTCCGCCCTGATGGAGTCATAACTATAAACCCAACATCACATTGGGACACTGGTTCGCCTAAAACATTTAATGCCAACCTTGTATTAATTAGTTGGTCTGCTTTCGCCCCTTTGCTAAGACTGAGAGTAGCAATAATAGGCTCGCTTAGCTGGTAAGCATTTTTGTCTAATTTCAAACCCAGCAACAAATCTGCCTCGTCAGATTTTTCGGGCATTGCAGTAGCTGGCTTTGACCATTGACAACCAACTATACTGATTCCAAGTAAGACAAGACAAAGGAGTTGCGATATCTTCATAGGTGCTGCCTTCAGTAAATTTTTTGCAGAAGACGCCTTTGGTCATTTGCGAACGTGTAGCGATATTAATTTGGAGCGCCTAACGGCTTGCGTTACCTGCGGGTGGGCGGGACGAGAGAACGCCATTTTGCCGGGACCAGCTTGAAACCATGCAAACTGCTTGAAAACGCGGCGACTCCCACCCGTCGGGTGCACGCTGTGTTGGGCGGCGCAGTTTTATTCTCTTATTCTGCTGGTTGCGTCTACTTCTTTTCCATCTCTACTGTTACTATGCTAACTAGCAATATTGGAACAGTGGTTTCTTCTTTATCCATAACCAGCACCATCTCGCCTGCTACGGTTTGGGTAATTGTGGAACTTGCTGACCATCCTACTGCTGTGTCTACAGCGATTGTACCTTCTTGGGTGCCTGAGAGGTTATATCGAATTTTGTATAACCCCAAATCCGTTTCAGATTTTTCTGGAACACTACTAATCATTGATTTCATACCTATGGTGGCAATTCCTTCCTCGTAGGCTAAAAGTGTATAGGTTGTTTCAGCCGCCAAAGGCACTAGACTGGTGGACGAAACGCGAGACGCCCAGGTATCTCCAATTTGAACGGCTCCTTCTGGAAATTCCACTATCATATTGCCTGCCTGTTCCTTTAGTGCCTCTTCGCTATATTGTTTTTTGAAACTCTCTTCCATTTGGGTAACCAAGGCTTCATCTTTAGTATCCAAATCCTTCAACAGTTCCGATATCATCGTTTCAATGCCTGCAATTTTCAGAATTTCTCCAGATGGTGATACTTTCATCGAGTATCCCTTCCCAACTAGGGCGTCAATCCCGATCAAAGATGGAATGGTCTCATCGGATGGATTGCGTGAATCGTATTCCGTCTCACCCGTTGCATTATTTTGTTTGAACTGAACCCATTCATACTGTACGTCCACCCATACATTTCCCTCTGGGTCAGTTTCTGTGGCTGTAAAACTAAGCCCAAATCCCATTGTTTGTTCAGTATTCATTTCCTGACTATCTATGGTC
>DATIGB010000226.1:0-5452 GCA_035454985.1 Candidatus Nitrosotenuis sp. | reverse complement strand
AAAAGGCTGCTGATTCAGATAAATCGCCTTCCCCCGCAGCGACAGGGCTTCAAGCTAATTCCAAAATCGTGGCTGCCAAGAATACTCTTTGCAGTGGTGGTGTCGTTTGTCATGATTGACGGATATTACAGGACACTTAGCGTAAACAGCATAATCCGCATAGGAGATCCGCTTGATTTTGCCGTCATGTATACCGTTTCGCTTGTCGGCATTTTGGGTGTGCACGAGGCTGGCCACATCATTGCGGCAAAGGTTCACAAGCTGCGAACAAGCTGGCCGTACTTTATTCCCGGAATACCAGTCTACGGAATACCGACGTTTGGCGCCCTAATCCAGTCCCGCAGCCTCACAATCAACCGCGATATTTTGTTTGACATTGCAATCGCAGGCCCAATAGCTGGTCTCGTCATTGCAATACTTGTGTCATTTTATGGCGCATACACGTCGCCTGTTCTGGACGAGGCAACAGCCGCAAGTATTTCGGATTTGCATTTTGAGAAACTAAACGACAGCATTCTGATGAAAGTTGCCCTCAGCGCATACGGCAAGGGCGGTCCAAATACTGAGGTGATAATGTCGCCCATTTTGTTTGCCGCATGGCTTGGGTTTTTGATCACGTTTTTGAATTTGCTTCCAGCCTGGCAGCTGGACGGGGGCCACATGGCACGCGCCCTTTTCGGTCAAAAGGTACACAAGTTTGCAACATACGGCAGCGTCGGGGTGCTTTTTCTTTTGAACTACCAAATGATGGCAATGTTCATCCTGCTTTTCAGCATTCGAAACATGAGTGCAAGGCCGCTTGATGACATATCGCCGCTCTCAAAAAACAGAAAGATTCTCTATGTCATGGTGCTGGTAATTGCAGTGTTGTGCGCGCCGCTGCCAGAATCAGTTTGGCTCAAGTAGTATTCTGGATCCGTCGGGAACGATTGAAACCTTTTGCCTTCCGCCCTGCACCCTTAAGACGTGATCAAGCGTCTCCTTTACGCCGTCAAACGGAATCAGGTTGAGCTTCTTGAGGTAGAATTCGGGGAGGACCGAGACCAGTCCTATCTGGATCCTTTTTTGGATTTCAGACAGATACAGGAGATCCTCCATGCCGTCAACATATTTTGCCGGCCTCTGAAGCCTGTCTATGCTCATCCTGCCCTCAAGGTACTGCCTTATTGCCTCAGAGCCAATCCCCCCCTTGCATTCGCAAAGCAAGAGGGCAAGGCCGTCGTCCTTTATTGCGGAGTGACAGTTCCAAATCGAGTTTAGCGACCTGCCAAGGGTGTAGTTACTAGAGTCCTTTCCTGTGCTGATGAGAAGCGTGCGGTGCCTTTCTATTTTTTGCACAAATGTCGCAAGCGTTTTTGATATGTCAAGTGTCTTTGATGGGTGCCCGACAGAAATGTCCGCAATCCCTTTGGGGCCTGCAACGGTCTCTATTGCAGATATTTCAAAAGAGTCCGTAAAGCCTTTTGCAGTCTGCATGCTTTGGGTGTCCTTTCCGGAATTAGGAAGGCTTGCTCCCCTTTTCTCATAGGCCGAAAGCATCTGGTCCTTGCCAAACCTCCTTAGCAGCCTTGTGGATGCCGTATCAAAGCCAAAGAGGCCGTCAAATTCCATTTCGCCGACAAACACAAGATCTGGATTTGCGTCACCTATTCCCTCAAAGGCCAGCACCTGGCCGTCTGGGGGAAGCAGGGACTTTACCAGGTTCATGATTTGCTTGTCTGCAAAAATCTTGGGCCTTGGAACGGATTTTTGGATGCACTTTTCAAAGAGTATGCCAAGCGTTTTTTTTACGGAATCAGTGTAATTTAGCACCACAAGGTCAAGGGGTTTTGTGATGTCAAGTGCGTCCAGCCTTTCTGATACCTCGGAGTCCTGCATGACTGGGCTGTCGTGTTCTATTTTTTGCTCGAGGTTTTCGGCTTTGATGTCCAGTACGACGTCAGTCGCGCCGTAGTTTAACCAGATTTCAGGCACGAATACCCTGAGAAAACAAACCAAAATAAATACAGCACAGTAAATTTTGGTGTGGAATTTGTAAAAGAGTTTGCAACGTTTCTGCACCAAAACGGCATAATCCGCTTTGGGGACTTTACGCTTGCAAGCGGCAAGAAAAGCTCGTACTATGTCGATTTAAGACTGGTCCCGAGCTTCCCGCACCAGTTTAGGCGCATGATAAAGCACTTGCAGGGAACAATATCGGAGGAAATCGGTCTTGATAACTTTGACGCAGTTGCGTCCGTGCCCACAGGCGGGCTTGTTATTGCATCGGCCCTGGCCTTTGAGACGGTAAAGCCGCTTTTGTATGTGCGAAGCCAGGCAAAAAGCTACGGAACCGGAAAGCTAGTCGAGGGATCGGTTACCAAGGGAATGAGGGTTCTGGTTGTGGACGACGTTGCAACCACCGGCGGCTCCGTCATAAACGGAATTAAAGAGCTCAGAAAGGAGGGCGCAGTCATTTCAGACGCGTATGTGATTGTGAACCGCCTTGAAGGCGCACAGGACTCACTTGGGGGCGAAAATGTAAAGCTGCACCACCTCTTTGATGTTCTAAATGTGGCAAGGACGCTAAACGAGTTAAAGCTGATTGATTCTTCGGTTCTTGACAGGGTTCAACGTCAGGTATCAGGCAAGGCCTAGCTGTCGTAAATCATCAGGTTCTTTTCTTCCAGAACGTTGTGCAGGTTATGCACCGAGCGGTACACGTCTGCTTCCTTTTTTGCGCCGGTGCAGACTAGTTTGCCTGATGCAAACAGCAGTATCACAGTCTTGGGGTCAAGCATTCTGTGTATCAGGCCGGGGAACTGCTCGGGCTCGTACATGCTTCGCGGAAGAGTTCTTGCGGCCTGCTCGAGGTGGATTTTTCCTCCAAGGTTGATTGACGCTACAATGTTTTGCACCGTTACAATCGGCTCGTTCTTTACCTTGACTCCGCCCTTTCGCAGCTGCTGCACCACTGACCTTACTGCCTTTACTGCCATGTCTTCTGATTTTCCTCCGGTGCAGACCATTTTGCCAGACGAGAAGATAAGCGTCGCAGTCTTGGGGTTCTTTATTCTAAATACGAGGCCCGGAAACTGGTCCGGGTTCCATTCGGTGTCTGGGAACTTTTTTGTGATTTCGTTTAGGTCGAGTTTCTGTTCAACAGTGGCAGATGCAACCACGTTTTCAATACTAACAATGGGCTTTGTCTGCGGCATCTTTTGGTTGTTATATACCGCTTTTATATATACTCCAATGTTACGGCCCTGCACTGAAAAAGGCAGCTCAGACAAATGCCTTCACATCATTTTTCAGATATAACTCTGATTCTTCATTGCGGCCAACCACAGTTGGGCGCCACATCTTAAATTGATTTCACCGGGGGCAGGCGTGATTGGTTGATCTTTTCGATCGCACAAACGCGTCTATTTTAAGTCACACCGCACAAAAAAGCCAACGGCCGAAAGTCAGATAATATGCACTAGCTTGGACAGTTGCCAGTTGGTAAACACGTCCCTTATCAAAAACATTCTTGTCCCCTTTGACAATTCAAAACACGCCACGCGCGCGTTTGGCCATGCGCTTGATTTGGCAAAAAAATACAAGTCGTCAATAACTGTGGTAACCATAACGGATGAGAACCAGTCGACGCAATGGCTCAACGGCACGCCGAGCCGCCAGAAACCTGTCAGCAGGAGCAGGAACTCCGAGTTCAAGAGAATTTTCAAGACGCTGGAGGCGCACGCAGCCAAGTTCCAGATTCACTTTGAGGCAATCATCCTAGAATCAAACACGATCGCAGAGTCGATAATTTCCTTTGCCACAAAAAAGAACATCGACTATATCGTCATGGGAACACATGGAAACGGGATGGTAAAGGAGATGATGCTTGGCAGAATATCCACAAGCATTGCGCTAAATGCTCACTGCCCGGTAGTTCTTGTAAAATAGGACGCCGTGGCTTGTTTTGTGATGACAGCTTCAGAGAACATGCATTACAGGGTCTTTGCCCATCCGCGCTCTACTAGTGTTTGAACACTTTGCTGTTTGATGCATACAGGCTGTCCGCTTGACTGCTTTAAGACAAGGACCAGGTCTTTGGCACACGTTACTTGTGTCGGCTCTACCCCATCGCCGATTTGCTTTAGAGGAGATTTCACAGCAGGTGATTCTGCGGCAGCCGAAATTATGTAAACTATTCCCGGCGCGTCATTTGCAGTGTATATTGTGCCGGTAGATGAATCCACTGCAATGGCATAGGTGTGCGTCCCAACGGATATGGTTGAGGACACTGTGTTGGTGGCGCCGTCAATGACAGAAACGGTGCCGTTGCCTGCATTTGAAACGTAAATGGTGTTGGTGGACGGGTTCACTGCCACGCCGGCTGGGTTTGTTTCAACGGGTATGGTTGCAGACACTGTTTTTGTTGTGCCGTCTATTACGGAGACTGTGCCGGCAACATTGTTTGCAACATAAACCACGTTGGTGGAGGGGTTTACTGCCACGCCGGTAGGGTGGTTGTCAACGGGTATGGTTGCAGACACTGTGTTTGTTGCGCCGTCTATTACGGAAAGAGAGTTGCTGACAGAGTTTGTCACGTATATCGTGTTGGTGGACGGGTTCACTGCCACGCCCGACGGAAACGAGCCTACTCCTATTGTTGCAGAGACCATGTTTGTTGCGCCGTCTATTACGGATATGGTGGAGGAGGGAAACGTTGCGGCGTATATCATGTTGGTAGACGGGTTCACTGCTATTCCAGACGGAAACGGTCCGACAGTTACGTTTGCAGACACTGTTTTTGTGGCGCCGTCTATTACGGAGACGGTGTCGTTGCCATAGTTTGTCACGTATATCGTATTTGTGGACGGGTTTAACCCAATGGACCACGGGTTTGCCCCCACAGGTACGGAATAGACGTCAAACGCATATGCCGTGACCGGGTAGACTAGAAAAAGCAAGAACGCCATAATCGTGGCTATTTTATTCAACAGAAAATTTCCAGCCAGACGTTATTTAAAAATGATCACGACGTGTCAATGAAAAATGAACCGGTACGATTCCGTCGAATTGTCTGGCAAGAGTTAAGTCATGACATGGTGATTTCCACATAGTTGAAAATTATCATCATTGCTGCTTTTGCGTCACTCTTAGCCATTACACTGTGCATGTCTGCTAGCGGGCTTACAGCTACCTATGACACCCTCAAGCCGCTCAAATGGGGCAACCCAAAGGTGTGTGTTCTTGAGCCAGATTACACATCTGATCCAATACTAAACAAAATGCTTGCAACATCAATGCTCAGCAACACCCAGGGCGCCATAGACAATTGGGAGAACCTGCTGCGGTATCAGGAGACACGAAGAGCCGACTTTAAAAAGTGGGAAATCGACTACAAGGTGATTCCCCTAGAGCAGCAAAAGTCCTTTGACACAAAATCCTGTTCGGTTGTGATTCAGTTCCTACCTGTGCC
>DATIGB010000225.1:0-7396 GCA_035454985.1 Candidatus Nitrosotenuis sp. | reverse complement strand
AGCTCCTTTTGGATTTTTTGAACGGTGCTGTCAACCTTGTAGTACAATAAGGCGTGGTATTGCAGCGAGAGGTGCCAAAGCAGGACATAGTTTCCTGCCTGTTTTTCAAGCTTGAGAAATATCCTCCTCAGATCCTCGTCGCTTGTCATGGCAATTCCGCTTGTCTTCCAGTCTGGCAGGCGGTCGATTATCTTGCCGTATAACTCCTTTATCCTCTCAGGATCAAAGGTTGTCTGCTCCGTTACGGTGGTGTCCCCAAGCATCACCTTGACGCTTACTGGCTTGGTGATCTGTTCTATGTTTTTTTGAAATATTTGGCTTATTTTTTGAGATTTTTCACCTAAATTCCTCATAAATTCATCAGTAGTGTTACTTCCTAGGCGCACAAGTAGTGCCTGCCCTCTGAGACTAAAAATCCTATGTTTGGGCACTGCCGTCTTGATGATGTGGGTTTTCTGCCAAAATATCAACCATTGTTGAGCTGGGGTTTTCTGCCCTCCCTAGCAATATTTTAAATACAAAATTGGTATAACAACCATTAGGAATGTCAGTTCACAGAATAATTTGCACTATCTGCAAGATTGAGGTGGTCCAGTACTATGACGATACTTATAAAGGCAAAAGGGCAAAGTGCCCAGTCTGTGAGATCAGTTTTCCACTAGAATAAAGGGGGATAATTACACCATGAGCGGAACTGAAAGTAACAAGACAAAAGATGACCTGACAGGAAGACAGTCCAAGATCAAGTCAAAAAAGGACTATGGCATGATCGACATGATGCTGAGCCACGGCGAACTGAGGGTTATTGACTCTGAAACACTGATCAAGGAAACCCAAAACCGGGTGTGGCATGCGCTAAAGAGCGGCTACGAGTATTCCCCAGTGGAGGACGAGTCCGACTCGTTTTTGAGAAAACACGTCTCATCCAGAATGAAAATGGTCGTGCTGTATGTTGATCTGGTCGGCTCCACCAATATTGCGCTTGAGCTTCCAGAAGACAAGGTCGCAATCATCATCACGTGCTTTGCGCAAGAGATGGCATCCACAATACGACACCATAACGGATACGTGCTAAAGTTCGTAGGGGATGCGGTGATTGGGTATTTTGTCGCAGAGGAAAATCAACTCCAGCCGGCAGACAATGCCGTACTGTGTGCAAAATCAATGCTGTCTGTAATCCAAAAAGGAATCAACCCGATTCTGAACCAATACGATTATCCTGACTTGGCAATCAAAGTGGGGCTTGATTATGGGGAAAACATGATAGTGAGGTACGGCGCAGACGCTGAAAAGTCACACGTCGACATACTAGGCCCGTCTATGAACATTGCAGCAAAAATCCAGAACATGGCAAAACCAAACCAGATTCTAGTGGGCGATGATGTCTACACCAGAATTCATCCTTCGATGCAATCCTCGTTTGAAAAGATTGTCTGGAAGAACAACGAGTGGAAGTATCGCAGGTCCACTGGCGAACTGTATCCTATTTACGCATATTTGGATTAGATTGTGAATCTTTCAGGACACTCGACGTGTTCGTAGTGGTGATCAGTAAACCTCTCGCTTACCACATAAATCACGATCTTGTGTAGTTCGCTGTCGGCAATACTCTTTTTGCATTTTATGCAGTTCTTCAAGTCCACCTTCATTACAAGCTGGGTGCGATCTCTGATCGCTATAAGGATCTGCGATCAGCTCAATTTGATTAAAAATGCCCCCGAATTTACAACCCAGTATATGTAACGCCTGATCCCAAAGCAAAAATACCTCATTATCCCTAGCAAAAACGTCATGAATCCGATAGAAATGAAGATGTTTATGGAAATGTACGGCTATCCTGCAGGATTTAGCCTGAGCCCGTTTGGTCTTCCAAGGTATCCTCCTGGGATAAATGCGCCGTTCTCAATCAACCCTGCAAAACTCAAGGAAAAAATCATCCGTGAAAACGAGACGTTCACCGTAAAACTGCATGACTTTAACAAGATGTATCTTCAACACGCATCGAGCCTACTTGAGATGACCTCAAGAATGGTTCCGCCAGGGCACCCAATGTACTCGCAGGCCCAGCCGGAGGCAGTCGAGGGCGAAAATGAAAGGCTGCGAAAAGAGAATGCCGAGCTAAAGAGTCGCTTTGAGCAGATAAAATCAAAAAAGCACAGCTAGCCAAGATACCTTTGGTATTTCTGGAAAACTCTCCGTACTGTTTCAAGTTCCTTGTCGTCAAGTGCGCCGTTTAACTGCGCCTTTTGCAGACACGTATTCAGGTGCAGCCTTTCGCCGCTTTCAAGATAGTTGGCTGCCTCGGAGCCAAGCAGCAGGCGAATAATTCTGACTGCCTCCGAATCCACACTCATTTTGATCTATAGAAATAACAAACTCTTTTAACTTTTGACTTGTGTGTACTGATATGGTCAAAACCCCCGAACAAAAGTGGAAGGACGCTATCATTTCATACAGGAAGAACTGTCAGAAAATTCTCGCGATTTCAAAATCCATCAGGTATGCCGGGGTGATTAACGAATACGGAAGAACACTCACCGGAATAATATCGTCTGGGATAAAGCCAATTCTAAAACCCGAGGATGCAAAAAACGAGTTCTTTATCGTTTCCAACCTGATTACACTGCGACACATCCAGTCAAAGGAATTCGGCTCACTGGATCACGTCGTGCTTCAGCACAAAAAAGCTACAATTGTCTGCATCCCGGACGGAAATGTCGTGTACTATGTGTCGCTAAACCCAAGCATAAAATCACTTGACGATACAATAAGAAAAATTAAGAGTTTGCTTTAGGCCGGTGTGAATCCGTGGTAGCCAGTAGTCTGCTCTGCCTTGTCGACAAATGTAGGCTCAAATAGCGATATCATGTATTCGTCTGGATCCAAGACTATGGCATTTTTTCCAGAATCGTGTTCGACGATGTCTCTGTAGATGGTAACGCCTTTTGCCCTCAGCTCATCAAGTGCGGATTTGACATCTCCTACCAAAAACCCAATCACGATGCCGTTTTCAAGTGACGTTCCAAGGTGCTTTGCAGTCAACGATGCGGGGTGCAGACTCAAAAGCGCCCCTGACTGGCCCAAATCGACCCATGTGCGCCTCTGGTTTTTTATTGGCAGCCCCATGGCGTTGTGATAGAATTCTATGGATTTGTCCAAGTCCTTGACTGCGAGGATTACGTTTCCTACTCGTTTTATGTTCACAAATTTGCTATACAGTACAATGTTAAATGCTTTATTGTATTAGAGGCACAGCGAGTCTGCCGGCAGTCACTGTATTTCCATCATTGTCTCTGTTCGCTCGACACCTGGAATCATTTGTATCTTTGTTGTAATTTCCCTGATCTCTGAGAGGTCTTTGACCTCGACAAAGGCGACTGCGTCAAACTGACCGGACACCGGAAACGAGTTGTATACAAAATTCATCTTGCCAAGCTTTGCGGCAATGAGCTTTTTTGGCGATTTGACTAGAATTACTGCCTTTACCATCCCAGGTTTACCTCCACTTCGATGAGCGTCTCTGTGCTGACAATTTCCTTTATCTTCTTAAAGTCAATCACCATGTTGTTTATCTCGTCTATTGTTCCAGACAACAAAACGCAGATGTCTGCCCTGCCCGTTACCGGCATGATCTCCTTTAGCAGTTTGCGCTTTTTGCGGAGTGCCTCCAATACCCTGTCCGTTTTTCCGGGCTTGATTGTGATGAGGCACACTGCACGCATGGTATTGTATAATGGGTTTTTGCGGATAAACGTTTAGTCCTCGACTTCTTGGGATCTTGCCTCTTCTAGGTACGCCTTTCGCGCCTCTAGCTCGGCTTCCTTGTCCTCTTCAAGCTTTTCGTCTATTATCACCAGGCCGTCGTCTGCCACAAAGTCCTCTTTTGGCTTCTTTGTTTTTTTCTTGGCCACTTTAGCTGGTTTTTCCTTTTTTGGTGGCGTCTTTACGGGTTTTTCCTTTTTAGACTTTGGTTCTTTTGTTTTTGCCAAGTTAACTTTCTCATGAGGCTATTTTGATGTATTAAAACATTACTGGACATTTCCGGATTGTGGTGGATCTTGTCCCACCGCAAAGTAAAATCGTATAAATAAAAAAATCATCCCATCAAATGCCCACTGTGACACCCGATCCCAAAAACAGCCCTAAAATTTTGCCTTTTATTGATATGGGACGAACCGGCATCGTTACTGAAACGGCACGTGCAAAATGTCTTGCATGTGGAAAAGCCCGCAGGGAATCTAGTCTATGATTTTCTTACAACCACAGCGAAAACTGCAGAGACTATGATCAATGAGGCTATCGACACTACCTCGATGTTCCTTGTCGCAGTGGATGCGTAAAACGAATCCTCGTATGGCTTTAGTATGAACATGGTCCATGTTCCAGAAAATGTCTTGATTGGATGGTGAGACACCAGCATCTTTGTTCCGTCGACTTCGGTGACAAGCGAGCCTGGCTGACCGTTTAATGCAGACTTGTAGACGTCCAAACCTTGAATCGCAGCACTGTTTGCAGGGCCATACCCTTCGGATTTAGCTGCAACGTTTCCGTTGTTATCCAATATGACAATCAGGCCAGTCTCTGAGTGGTACTCCGAGTTTAGCTTGGCAACTATTTGGGCAAGGTTCATTGCTCCAAGCCAGACGCCTGTCAGGGTTCCGTTCTCAGAGTGCACTGGAATGGATATTACAGAAACGTCGTGCCCGCTAGCTTGCGATTTGAAGACGTCGCTCAGGTATGGCTGGTTGGTGCTTATCGGGCCCTTGTAGTAATCGCGGAACGCAAAATTGCTTGATGTGATGCGCAACTGCTGCTCATACGGCTCAATCATGTACACGTCGCCATTAGGCAGAAGAAAGCCAACAGTTTCAACGGAATCGTCCTGGTTGAGTATCTCGTGCGCTATTCCTCTTTTTGGCAAATCCGTCTCTTCTGGTATTCCGTGCATGGAAGGATCGATGGACTGGCTGTGCGGGACGTTGTACACCTGTGGCAAATATGCTGAACCCTGCAGAATGTCCTTGGTGTTGTTCAACAAATTGCTGACGTCCTCTGCTATGTTCTGAGCGTCGAAGTTTCTTCTCTCAATAACCGCCTGGTCCAAACTGTGAATGCTGCTTTCTGCAAAATACGCAATTAGTGAAACGGACACTGTCACGACTGCCATGAAAAACACTGCCAATTTCTTGTCTACTGCCAAAAATATCCCCAATACGATACTGGAACGGTTATGTATATAGCTGTGTGGGCGGCAATGCTTTGACCGCAATCTCATATTGGCATCTGAGTCTCTTTGTGACTAACGAAAAACTTATGCGCCTTTGTCATGACAGACATCACAGTTGACTAGTAATCCTGAGGGCACAAATGATGCCCGCTCTGACAATGTCTCCTTTGACATCTTTGAGTATCTGCCGGAAATGTACCGCGAGATAAACGTGGATGGGATCATAACCAACTGCAACAATGCGTATGCGGAGAAGCTGGGCTACACCAAAGAAGAAGTCATCGGAAAATCGCTGTTTGATCACATCCCTCAGTCTCAAAAGGAATCAATGACTACTTCTTTTGAAGCATGGCAAAAGACCGGCATTGTAAAAAGAAGAAAGATATCAATGCAAAGAAAGGACGGGACCACCTTTGAGGTCCTGCTAAACTCGACAAGCACCTTTGATGAAACCGGCAAGCTGTCAGGAAGCAAGGCCATTCTAAAAGACATATCCGGACTTGCGGACATGCAAACAAAGATTCGCAAAATAGAGTACGAGAGCTTGTATCAGGGCTCGCCAGACATGTATCGCACGGTAAACCCTGAAGGAATCATCGTTGATTGCAACAACGCTTATGCCGAAAAACTTGGCTACACCAAAGAAGAGGTAATCGGCTCCAACCTGTTGCAGCACACAGCTGAGCAAAGCGCCTCTGTTATGACGCAAAATATGGAAAACTGGCTAAAGACAGGCCAGATAAACACCACCGAAATATGGATGAAAAAAAGGGACGGCTCGACATTTCCCGCCTTACTTACCCCGACAAACCTGTTTGACGAGTTTGGCAAGCTAGTCGGGCGAAACGTGGTCATCAAGGACATATCGGAATTACACCAGACAAAAAAGCTGGTAAAAGAACTCGAGGATGTGGACAGACTCAAAGAAGAGTTCCTGTCAATGATCACACACGAGCTAAAATCCCCACTCACCCCAATTATCGGATTTAGCCAGGTGCTCAGAAAGCCAAACATGCTGGGCCCCCTGAACGCAAAACAGCTTGACGCAGTTGAGACAATTCTCTCAAATGCGACCCGGCTGAAAAAGCTAATTGGGGATTTGCTTGATGCGCAAAAGCTTGACCTGGGCAAGATGAAGTTTGAGAGCAATGAAATCGCAGTTGACGATCTGCTAGAGCGCATAGCCTCAAGCTTTCGGTATACGTTAAAGGAAAAGAACATCGAATTTGAGAATCACTGCACTGGGAAATTTACAATAAAAAGCGACAGGGACAGAATAGAGCAGGTTCTGACCAACCTGATTTACAACGCAATTGATTTTGTGCCAAAGCAGACTGGTAAAATTGCGGTAAATGCGGTTCCAGCTGGCGACGGTTCCGTGACGTTCTCTGTTGCAGACAACGGCGTCGGAATTCCTCTGGAAAAGCAAGAAAATCTTTTTCAGAAATTTTACCAAGTAAATACGTCCCATGACAGAAGGCACGGGGGCTCTGGTCTTGGGCTGTCAATTTGCAAGGGAATTGTGGAGGGATTGGGCGGCAAAATCTGGGTGAGCAGTAAGGAGGGAACAGGATCGACTTTTTATTTTACCCTCCCAAAAGAAAAAATGTAATTTGCATATTTTTGCCATAGACGACAATACTGACATAACGAAACTGCTTGACACGGTGCTGACAAGCGTAGGTTACGAGTTTTCGTGCGTTAACAACGGCAGAGACGGTCTGAGGAATATCCGCGAGCAGAAATACGACGTGGTGCTGCTTGATCTGTCAATGCCCGGCTTTTCAGGGCTGGATGTTGTAAACGAGCTTGTCAATGACGGCATCATAAACAAACAGAAGATAGTTTTGTTCACGGCATCCTCAGTTTCGGACAGGGAAATAGACGATCTTATAAAAAAAGGGGTGAACTCTTGCATCAGAAAGCCCGTGGACATTGACATCCTGCTTGATAAAATCAGCCAGCTCTGAACAAAAAATCACATCGCCACAATCACAGGGTGGGAAGCTTTTCTGTTACCTCGTAGATTCTTTTTTTCATTTCATCATACGCAAAAGAAAATTTGCCGCCCTCCTCTTTTAGGCTGGCGTCCTGGACAAGTTTGCAGGCGGCGTTAATCTCGTCTATTATTGTTGGGTCCATCACGTCATTGGAAAATGACAGGGCGCT
>DATIGB010000224.1:0-2498 GCA_035454985.1 Candidatus Nitrosotenuis sp. | reverse complement strand
TTGTCAACACCAAGGCAATTGGCCCAAAGATTCTGGATATAGCACGTGAGGCAGAAGAGTCATGGGATGCATACAAAGACGAATACGGCAAATGGGGATTGACAACTGAGGACTTTAAGCAAAGCCTGATGGATGTAGTGCATCAGTTTAGCTGAGTCAGGTTCGTAATTATGGCTGATTTCAATTTTTTAGAAGATTTGGCAAAAAGAGTCAAGTCCGAGCGAGTCAACCTTCACCAGGTGGATGATGAGCTAAAGTCTGTAAACATGCGACTACATGAGCTGCCTCTAAAAAAGCCGACAGAGTCGACATTTGCAAAAATGATAGGCGTTCAGTATGAGGACCAGATGGAACAACTAGAAAAAATGAAGCAAAGCCTCGAATCGCAAAAAGATCAGCTCACAGTCTCAATCAGAAAAGACACCGACACGTTCATCACAGAAATGAGTTCGCCTGAGCTGGTAATTCCGCTTGATCCAAAGCCCGTCTTCAGGGACGGAAACGTCTTGTTCCATTACCGCGATTCTGCAAAGTTTCAGAATTTGTTTGATTTTCTTGGGGAGCTGCTTGGCCTGAGTACGCCGCTAGTTGTAAAAGACGTGCTTCTTTCATCGTCTGAAATAATTGTTAAAGTTTCAAATGAATATGACGCAAAACAAAAATTCATCAGCGGTATAAATGAGATACAAAAGACCTTGACCATAAAGAAAAAATAAGTCCGCTGAAACCCTTCGACAATTGCTTAGTTTTTATTCATTGGGGATTTACAAGTTTTGTTGCAAAATAAAACTCTCTTTCTTGCAATCATAATAATTGTCAGCCCAGTGCTGTTTGCGCTTGTAGTGTATCCTAACACGTTTAGCCTGAGCTGGAACCAGGGGCGCGGCGGGTTTCTGTTTGCAATGGCATTCGTTGTGGCAGAGATAATTGGGATCAAACTCCACGTTTCTAAGAGAAGAATTCTTGCAACAATTCCGCTTGCCGGCGCAGTCATTGCTTATCTTGTGTTGCGAGAGCATGGCATAAAGGACTATCTCGTAAAGGTGGCACCTCAGTTTAACGTCCATTTGGTGGACTCGTGGGTGTGGATGTGGGACTTTGTTGTAATGGCTGTATTTATGATTGCAGTAGTCAGCATACTGTTTGGCAAAAAATGGATACGCATTGCTCCAGCCGGGCCGATCTTTCTTGCCGGAAGTGCTGCAATTTTGTCCCTTGACGCGTTCTTTCCGTATGACACGCTTGGGCCGCTTCAATATGTGGTCCCGTACTTGGTAAAGGCAAATGTTTGGATAATTGACCAGCTGCACCTTGGTACTGCTGTTGCCAAAGAAAATCTGATGTTGCTCAGAGGAGACCATGGGCCGATGGCACTACAGGTGTTTTGGCCGTCCGCCGGCGTTCACAGCATCATAATTTACTCGCTTGTCATGATGGCGTTTCTGCTAAAGATGAACATAGAGCGAAAACGCAAGGCTGCATACTTTGTCATTGGAATCCTTGGAACAATTGGCGTAAACATGATCAGAATATTCTCGCTGTCTGTATTCGTACTCAAAGTTTCCACTGATCCTAGCAAGTTTGAGGAGTTCCATGGGGTTGCAGGCGAAATAATGTTCCTGCCTTGGATTTTCATATTCCTGCTCATCGTAACATCGATTGAAACAAAACGAATGAAACGACTAGAGCCTAAAAGAAATTAGTAAGTGAGCTCTGCCCCTGCAGGTCTGAGAGCTCTGAAATCTTTACTCCCAACCTCCTGACATTCAGTGTTTGGTCAAGCAGCGCCTCCTCTAACAACTGATGCGCCGTCTTTTTCAACTCATCAAGACTGAATGTGGGGTTCTTGAGCATCCTGGACTTTGTCTTGCTTGACAAATCCGACTGCACAAACTGAATTCCGATTGACTTGAACATCTTTTTGTTTTTGACGGCAGTCTCATGAACATCAGAACATATTTCCTCAAGGCTCTTTGCAAGAAAGTCCAATCTCTTTGAATCTTCCTTTAGTGTGACTATTCTGCTGTACTGTATGGTTGGCTGTCTTTCAGCCACTGGATCATCGTCTATCCCCCTTGCTGCGTTGTAAATGTACTGGGAAATCTTTCTACCAAACATTTTGTTTAGAGTAAAAATGTCCACCCTGCGTAGATCTTCAATGGTGTTTAGGTTCATCCCGTGAAGTTTTTCTTCGGTGACCCTTCCTATTCCTGGGATGTCGCCTACCTTGAGTGGCCCCAGAAACGATTCTGTGTTTTGCGGCTCTACTATGGTCAGCCCGTCGGGTTTCTTATGACCTGAGGCGATTTTTGAAACAAGTTTGTTGGGCGATACGCCAACTGAGCATGTCATTTTGATTTCATGTCTGATCTGATTTTTCAGCTGTTGTGCGAGGTGGCTTGCGTTTTTGAAGCTGCACTGTGTTCTTTTCGTAACGTCTAGGTATGCTTCGTCCTTTCCGACATATTCAAACACATCGGAATAACTTTTCATTATCT
>DATIGB010000223.1:0-2504 GCA_035454985.1 Candidatus Nitrosotenuis sp. | reverse complement strand
GGTATTTTTGACGCAGTACAGGGGATGGTGGTCGTAATTTTCCATCTTGTGCGATTTGCATCAGTTAGTGTCGCCTAATTAGGGATGCAAAAAGCCTGTTCCCATTGCAATTTCCAGCAGAACCGCAAACTGTCAGCATGTCGTGTGACCTCTTGCCACATGGCAAAAGTCGGATCTCAACAATAAACTATTAATTGGTTCTATCAAGTCTAAATTTATGCAGAGTACGTCAGTTACACAAAAGACAAAAATTTTTACAAATGTCAGCGAAGCTCAAATAACAAGGGCAATTGCAGATGAATTCTTTTCAGTGTTTACTGACCACATTACATCAGACGTAATAATTATCGGAGCTGGTCCTGCAGGCCTTACTGCCGGACGCGAGCTTTCACTCATGGGCTACAAGGTGTTGATTATCGAGCAGAACAACTACCTCGGAGGCGGCTACTGGCTTGGCGGATACATGATGAATCCAGTCACAGTGCGCGCGCCTGCACAAAAGATATGGGACGAGCTCGGAATCCCATACAAAGAGGCAGCAGACGGGCTGTACATCACGGCAGGGCCACACGCAGTATCAAAGCTGATAGCAGCCACGTGCGATGCGGGCGTAAAATTTCTTAATCTAACTAAATTTGATGATCTGGTTCTAAAATACGGCAGAGTGTCAGGACTGGTTGTCAACTGGATGCCGGTTTCTGCCCTTCCAAGAAACATCACATGTGTGGACCCAGTAGCGCTTGAATCAAAAATGGTAATTGATGCATCAGGCCACGACTCTGTTGCAGTAAAAAGACTAGTTGACAGAAAGCTGGTAGAATGGAAGGGAATGAACCCAATGTGGGTAGAAGACGGCGAAGACAAGGTAGTAGAATACACAGGAGAGGTTTACCCGGGGCTTGTGATTGCAGGAATGTCAGTTACCGAGACGCATGGCCTTCCAAGAATGGGGCCAACGTTTGGCTCGATGTTGTTTTCTGGAAAAAGAGCAGCCGAGATCACGGCTGCAAAACTAAAAGAACTAAACAGAAGCTAGTAACCACGTGAGAACATCCAGGATTTTCTTATACGACGAGCCCTCCGTCCCGGAAATAGCAATCGACAGCCTAGTCGATTTTTTACAAAACATCTTTCATGTTACCGTGACAAGGCGAGAAAACATTTTCAAGAATGCTGCAGAGAATGTGGCGCATGATCTTGCATCGTCCAGAATTTTCAACATGCACCAGCCTTTTCAGAGACATGTTCCGGCCACCGAGGAAGTTGAATTTGAAAAACAAACGTTCCAAAACACATCCAGAGTCGAGAACATTGTACTTTATGACGGATTTGAGTTTCAGAGAATAGTTTCTTGCCTCATACCAAGCGATGAGCTGACAACAAAAGACTTTCACATTGTGTTTACAAACAAACTTACCTGCACTTTTGACTCAGATGACTATAGATATCACGGCAGGGCGCTGATTGGCTCAAACCCATCCATCATTTCAACCACGGGGATAATCGAGGCCCCAGCAAAACCGCGCGAGTACTATATGGAGTTGATGACAAACTACGGGCATGGCCTGAACATAGATTCCATCAAAAAAAAGTACCAGGGAACGTACTTGGAATACCACGACCCGCGCCTTGGAAAAATAGTTGAGGGGTATTGCCTGCAGGCGTTGTTCTACCACATCACAGGCGAGCCGTTTTGTGATCTTTTGGACTGCAGGTTAAACAACGCACACTGGCAGCGCGATCTTTTGTATTCACAGATTGAGTTCGGAAAGATTTGCAGCAGGCATTCTGAGATTCTAAAAAACTGGATTGCCTTGAATGACTTAAATTGTTGAGATTTTCTATTCATATTCATGATGTCAGACGGCGGATCTTCAGTACTAGTTGAAAGAGATCCCCCAAGCAGACAAGAAAAAAAGAAAACAAAATACGACGTAATCATAATCGGGGCAGGCCCGGCTGGATATACTGCCGGAATTTACTGTTCCCGTGCAAGGCACGATACTTTGATAATATCAGGAATTTTGCCCGGAGGCCAGCTTATGAACACGACTGACGTCGAGAACTATCCCGGATTTGCAGACGGAATAATGGGCCCGGACCTCATGATAACAATGAGAAAGCAGACAGAAAGAATGGGGACCACGATCATCGACGACGAGGTCATCGACGTAGACTTTAGACACAGACCGTTTAAGATACTAACCGCATCAGAAGAATACGAATGCAAGGCAGTGATCATTGCAACCGGCGCATCGCCAAGAAAATTGGGGCTGCCAAGCGAGATCACTTTTGGCGGCAAGGGGGTGTCATACTGCGCCACGTGCGACGGCCCGTTTTTTAGAAATCAGGAAATAATTGTAGTAGGGGGCGGGGATTCTGCCATCGAGGAAGGCACGTTTCTGACGAAATTTGGCAGCAAGGTACACATGATACACCGACGGGAGCAGCTCAGAGCAAGCAAAGTGATGCAGGAGAGGGCCATGTCCAACCCAAAGATACAG